>DATLVJ010000290.1:0-4249 GCA_035577585.1 Candidatus Limnocylindrales bacterium | reverse complement strand
ATTTTTCGGCAAAATATCGGACGGTCGACTGCCAATATTCTTTGGAGCCGTAGCCGTAGCCGTAGCCGGAGCCGTCGCCGTAGCCGTAGCCGGAGCCGTAGCCGTCGCCGTCGCCGTCGCCGTCGCCGGAGCCGTCGCCGTAGCCGGAGAACACATCACACCATCTGGGAATACTTCCCCAAATTACTGCCACGGAGCCTTCTCCCATTTCTCGATAGCAGGGGCGCTGCACTCGACAACTGAGGTGATGTCTCGAACTTCGATGTCAGCCGCCGGACCGATCCGGCAAGAGGCGGTAGGACCATGCGAAGCGAGCCCCATAAATCCGCGCAAATCGCTCGTCCATGAAACACACAGGCGAGCCGCCCGCAATTTGATTGTCTGCCCTCCAGTCTCGGAAGCATATCCGAAAAAGACCCCCTTATGGACGGTCGTCACGAGTACTGCGCGTTCTTTGTTATTGTTTTTCACAATTCTCCTTTTGTCTTCGAACTTTTGCCAAATCCCCTAGATGGCCGAGCCTTCTGTTCGGGCAGTGCATCGATGAATCTTTGCCCAAGGCAGAGTCCGCAGACCCTACCAGACATGTTGGGGGATACGTGCACCCCGGACGAGCCGCACCGAGGGCACTCAGCCCGCCCCTGCGCCCGCAATCGTAGTTTCTTGGGATAGAGCTTGCTGGCTGGGATATGCGCCAGGTCCTTTCTGTTGGGAAATTCGCTGCCACGGATCATGGGTGAAATATCCTTGCAATGTGCTGGGCTAGAGGGAAGGGTATCTTGGCTATCCGTGCGGACCACTCTTTTCGCTCTTTGGATTTCGAAGACCATTTGCGACTCGCCTCACAATCCCGCCATTCCCGCTTGAACCCCTTGAACCCCTTGAACCCCTGAGACGGAACCGGCATTAGCGCCGGCACATCTCCCCAAAGGAAAAAGCTCTTGAACTTCCATGCAGCCGGACCGACCCACTTCTCGGCGCCGCGAACGTTCTCCACCACCAGCGGCACGCCAGCTTCCTCCGCGATTCGAAAGCACGCTTCAAACAATGAGTTATCCGGTGGAGGCAGAGACTTTGCCCGCTTCCAGGGCATTGCGCGATAGCTGTACGCCTGGCACGGTGGAGACGCCACAATAACCGCCGCATTGCGGAACTGCTCGCCATGAAGCGTTAGAACGTCCTGTAATACAAGTTGCGCCGGGTACTTGTCATCGCCGTACTGATGCCGTTCGATGTCGAACCCTACAACGTCGTAACCCTCTGCGAGGAAGCCGTGCGCCCAGCCTCCAAGACCACAAAATAAATCCACACAAAGTGGCTTTTTCACTTCGGGGCCTGCTCCTGAAGCGGCAGCGTGCCACTCTGCGCTGTTTTGTTTTTGCTGCCTGAAGGCCGGCCGCGCTTGGTCGGTTCTGCGAAAGATTCTATTAGGTCGTCGAGTTTCTGCTTGGCCACATTGCGGTAATCCTGACTGATGGCCAAGGCGCGTTCGGCGTCCAAGAGGAACTCGTTAGCAGATTTCAGCATCTCGATCTGTATTCTTGTCATTTTATAAGCTCCAAAGCCTCATCGATTGAATGAATTACGTGAATCTTACCAGGCCATGCGGCGTGAAAAGCAGCCTCATCTTCGGTTAGCCTCTGCTCGCTGGGCTTGCGGGAGCCGTCTTTTATCTCGCAAAGGGCCATGCACCAACATTCTGCACATTCAGGATCGAAGCAAGCCTTCCAGCAAACCAGCGCATCTGGTGCGCCATTACCCAAGGGGGCTAGGCTTAGTACGGATGCTCCTGCTTTTCTCCAGGCGTCGAAGATGGCTTTGTGGTTGCCATCAGTGCGGCCGTATTTACGCATCGGCGTCAAATCCTCCATGCAGCCAGCACAGGCTGGGATACGCGACCGCTCCAACGTCTTCAACCTGCCTGTCGCCGCCCGCCGATCCATGATCGGGGCAAAACGGCTTATCGCACACATCGCAGGTATAGCAGATTCCTTCCTTGCAGCCCGGATGTGAGCACTTCTGGAATGTCATTCGTATTCTCCTGGATTCGGGACGTTTACCCGACTTCCTCGGCCATTTTCTTCATGAATTGCTCATTCCATCGGCCTCTGGTGATCGCCATATCCTTCTCGCATTGCTCCGCGAGGGCCTTCGAGCAGTTAGCGCACAGATCCCAGGTCGTTACGCCGCCAACTTCCTGCGAGATGGTCATGCTGTCAAAAATGCCGCCCTCTGGAAGTTCCATACCGCAGGCATCGCAAATTAGCTCAATCTTCCTCATTGGGGTGGCTGCAATCCCTTCCAAACATTGTATAAATGCTTCACCACATCGGCCGGCGAAGGAGCTTTGCGGTTCACGGTGCGCGTGGCTTCAGTCCATGCCCTATCGCTGGTTTCTGTGTCGCTCGATTTGTCGATCATCTCGATGATTTCCTTGTAAACCTCTTCAGCGGCCGGCTTACCCAAGCTAACGCGGTCGATGAAGTTCGTGAGCGCTGGGTCTTGTTTCTCCCACTCCTCAGGGGTTTGCGGCATTGCAGGAGCCGTTGGCGGCTCTGGCGCTTGCTGCTGCTCGGGCTCAATGTCCACCGTAAAGAACTCGCTGGCGCTGGTGGCATTGATCGTGGCCGATACGTGCGCCCGCTTCTGAGCCATCTTCAGGAGCGTGTTGACCTGGTCGAAGATTTCCGGGTTTGGCTTGCGGCCAACTTCCTGCCCGGTGATTGCGGGATCGTCCTTCTTGAATCCCTTGCCGCAGCCGTCCTTGAACTTTGCGCACCACCAGTTATCTTTTTTGGTGAAGATGATCGCCTCAGCTCCGCATGAGGGGCACTTGCGATCCGTCTTGCGGTAGCGGTATTTGACCTCCCAGGAGTTGCACTCACCAATGGCTTCGCCCATGATGAACTCGCCGCGCATGAGCTGGCAGACCACCATGTAGCGAAAGAATGGTTCGCCGCCGTGCTGATTGCCGGTCCAGTCCTCCTCGATTCGCATCATTTCGATTGGGAACCGCGGAACCAGACCAAACAGATTATCTAGTTTCTGTGCGCCCGGTTGCAGCAGCGTGGGCTTTCCAATGCCCGCGACCTTGCCGTAATCCTGGCCGTCCTCCATCAGTTTTGTAAAGGCTTCCTTGATGGCGCTACGTCGCTCGACGGCCATCGCAATATTCATCACCGGGGAGAACCGCGCCCGCTCCATCTGGGTCGCCAGTTCAACATCGGAATGGCTCAGAACAAGTTCTTGGGGTTGCATTATGCCGTTACCTCCTCCCAGTGCGCCGGTATAGAGCAGTCATCGCTGACGGTTCCCTTTCCCTTGCACATCGGGCAGTCCTGATACTCAAGCACTACCCGGCAGTCTGGGCCGCGTCCGTCGCTGCCTTCTGAGACACGCAGTGGGATGGAGCCTTCGCCGTCGCAGAGTGGGCAGGGCTTGCAACCGCACTCAGGGGCTTCGCCCTGTCGGTCATCGTTGTCGGGTACGTGGTAGATCATGTAGTTATTATGCGCCTGTTTTGAATTGTTGTCAAGAATTCTTTTGTTGACAAGTATTGCAATTGATGTCAGAATCCTTTCATGAAGAAACGGAAACCGGGACGCCCTGCCGTTCTGACGCCCTGCGGGTGGTGCGGAAAGATGCTGGGAGCCAAGGCGAAACGCGAGCACGAGCCCCATTGTCCCAAGAAAAGGATTGCAGCATGAGCCAAGCATGCGGCGGTAAAAGAGATCCAAAAAATCCTTTTATGCTAACTCCAACAGAGGAGCGAGTGCTTGTTATGTTACGCGCTGGCATGACTCAGCGACAGATGTGCAATGAGCTTGGGCGTCCATATCCTGGCAGCCAAGTTGAAGTCGGGCGAGTCGTTGAAAAAGATCGCCTGCGAAAACTACATGATGATCGGCGGGGCCAAGGTTCATCTCTAGCCACGGCTCGCGGGGCCATTCGGATGAAAGGAACCAGGTGACCCTAAAACCCTGGGGTAAAACTCCCCAGCGTAAGCCGAAAAGCGTCATGGGTGAAAAGTATCTCGCGGCACAACGGCAGTTAAATGTAATCGCTACCGCTGCGGCTGAAGCAATTGCCAAAATGCCGACTCCCAAAAGGAAAAAGGCAAAGTAAATGCATTCGTGCCCACAATGCGGTCAGGCGTGTCACTGCCACTGAGACATCGACGACCATGAGAATGAGCTAGAGGCTGACCTCTGCGAGTGCGAATGTGAAGAAGGAGAATGTGACTACGACG
>DATLVJ010000289.1:0-2365 GCA_035577585.1 Candidatus Limnocylindrales bacterium | reverse complement strand
GGGGATCGTCCAGCATGCGGCGCGCCGTGCGCCCGATATCTTCAGTGTTGTTTAGCTCGCCCCGCGACGCGGCATCCAGAAGTGCATCGTCGGGCATGGTGTCCCAAAGGAAATAAGCCAGCCGGCTCGCCGCCGCATACGGTTTCCATTTGGGATTCGGCGTCTGCTCCATCCAGAACAGGAACGACGGCGATTGCAGCATGGTCTCGATCACTGTCTGCGCGCCTTTCAGAAAATCACCTTCGGCTTTGAAGAGCGCGTTGAAACGGGAGACCTCCGCCGGCTCGAGCAGACGGCGAAACGCCCGGCGGCCGAAGGTCTGAATGAACTGGAGCCGGCATGCGGCCTCGCCGAGACTGTCTTGCGCGCAAGGGATCAAGTGCCGCGAATCGCCGCGCCGGAATGCGTTCGCCGCCACGCGCTCGGCCGCGAGGCTGTAGGCTTCGACCTGAATCGGCGAGAGCGATTGCGACTGGTACTGATTCTTGAAACCGTTGACGTAGTCTTCAAGCGGGAACTGGTTCGCCGGATCGGTAGGCTCACCCAGCAGATCGCGCACCGTATTGTTGTATTGCTGGTTCGTCAGCCGCCGCAAGACGACCTGTGGCGCGTCGCCTGCACCGGCGGCCTCGCGGGCCTTGTACTCGAGAGCGTGCTCGATCTCGAGACCGGACAGCGCGGCCAGATAATCGATCCATTCCCTCAACAATGCCTCTTCGGGGCTGCCCTTGCGGATGCGCTCGCCGCCGCTATGCTTGATCCGATTCGTGGGTTTCTGAAGAAGGATAGAATTGGCTGGATTCCGCTGGTCCACTAGCTCGACCAGCGATTTTCCGAATGCCTCCAACCGATCAGGTGGCGCGCCGTCTTCGGGAAACCGCAAGCGCGTGGGTGACGCAACGCCCTCGGGATTGTGACACATCCGGCAGCCCGCCTTTTGAAGAACCGGATAAAGCTTGTCAGTGAAGGACAAGGGCTGCTGGGCCGAAACGGTCAGGACACCCGCCGCAAGAAACACTGACAGGCGTATCCAGTCTCCCATTTGGTCGCGGCGCATGCCCCTTAAGGATACAGCCCTTGGGGGGAGGCTTGCTTTCGGCAGAAACTGCCCTTTACTCCACGCGAATCATCAAGCGAGAAGACGATAGGATTTCAGCACTCCGCGCAACATTCAACATGCGGGCCGGTTAATTCCTAACGCGGCGTGCCGCCGAACGTAATGCCCAGCAAGAATTCTGCCTGGTTTTGGTTCCAGCGGAGGAGATCGTTGGCGTCTCTGAAGTGCCCGGAGTTCCAGCGCGTATAGCGGACCTCCGGCAAAAGGTGCACAAATGCCAAACGAATATCCAGGCCCCCGCCGGCCACTACACCAAAAATCGTGTCATGGCGGAGTTCCCCCGGGTGACTTGTAGTGGTGGTCGTGGTTCCGGAAGGAAGGATGTCCATGATCGTCTGTTTCAGCCCACCGAGGGTGTCGAAGGATACGCCGGCATCCACGAAGGGTTTTATCCCCGGAATAGGGAAACGGTACTTAGCCAACAGCGGGAATTCCCATGCATTGCCAGTGGTTCTCCCGCTTGTAATGAGATCAGCCACCTCGCCATGAACGTTATAGTTCAGATGGCGATACAAAGCGTCAAATTCCAGACCGAATCCCCAGGGCAGATAAATCTCCGCAGTCGGACCGAGAATGTAACGGTTGGTTTTCGCACCGAACGAATCGAGTGACGGATCCGGACTTGTAACCGTGTTAATAAAATCCGTCAGCGGCACGCCTCCCCGGACTCCCAGGGCGAATGGTTGTGCGAGGGCCGTGGACGCTCCGATTAATACTCCGATTAATGGAAGCAATATTGGTCTCATGTGCTGATTACGAATTCGCCGGATCTCGCGTTGCAAGCGGAGGGGCCGTTTTGGTGTGATTCATTCCAGACGAGATCCTCGTCGAGAAATTTTGCAATGGTGTGCAGCGTCTTAGCCAGTCCATGGCCAACTTCCGGAAGGCCTTGGGGTACCTTCCTCACTCATCTCTTCGCCACTGACAATTCCTTCCTGCAAAGAGTGACAATTGGACAAACCGCACCGCAGGGCAAAGACGGCGGATCGAGTTTTGGGACAGCAGAAGCAAAGGACGAGTCAAGAGACGAGCCGCAGGGAAGTCAGTCAACCATTTCGAGTCAACGAAAGGTTTGGTCGGGGCGAGGAGATTTGAACTCCTGACCCCCTGCGCCCAAGGCAGGTGCGCTACCAGGCTGCGCTACGCCCCGACATTTGAAAGTCTCTTCATTCTAAACCACTTTTGATTGGCCATCCATTCCAAAATCCCGCTTCTCAGCGTAAAACGTATCAAGGCTGTATCAAAACC
>DATLVJ010000288.1:0-2404 GCA_035577585.1 Candidatus Limnocylindrales bacterium | reverse complement strand
ACCGCCACCGTCTCCCGCGCCGAGCTCCTCGAAGCCATCGGCTCTTCCGCCTTCGGCAAAACCTCCTGACCTATGCGCCAAGCCCACGAAAAAATCGTCACGCGAGAAAAATTGATCGCCCTCCTGGCGGCAGCAAGGCAGAGTGGCCAGCGCATCGTCCTCGCCAACGGCGTCTTCGATACGCTCCACGTCGGCCACGTCCGCTATCTTTCCGCCGCAAAATCCGAAGGCGACCTCCTCGTTGTCGCCGTCAACTCCGATTCCAGCGTTCGCCCCCTCAAAGGCCCCGGCCGCCCCATCCTCGACGAGCAGGCCCGCGCCCTGCTCGTAGCCGCTCTCCGCGACGTCGACTTCGTCGTGATTTTTCCCGAACCCAACGTCGAACAACTTCTCGAAGATTTGCGTCCCCACGTCCACGCCAAAGGCACCGACTACACCGCCGACTCCGTCCCCGAACGCGCCGTGGCCGCCCGCCTCGGCATCCGCGTCGCCATCGTCGGCGATCCCAAGGACCATTCCACCCGCTCGCTTCTCGATGCCATCCGCAAGGCTCCGCATGTCTGAGCCGCGTTTCCTCGTCGTCCGCCTCGGCTCCTTGGGCGATATCGTCCACACCTTTCCCGCCGTCGCCGGACTCCGCAACTCTTTCCCTCGCGCAGAAATCATCTGGCTCACCCATCCCCGCTGGGTCAATCTCGTCGCCAGCAGCGGCCTCGCCTCCGAAATCTGGCCCGTCGATTCCCGCGATCTCGCCAGCGTTCGCCAAACCATCGCCAAAATCCGCGCTCAAAACTGGAACGCCTCCATCGACTACCAGGGTCTCTGGAAATCCGCCCTTCTCCCGTTCTTGGCAGGTGTCCCCAAACGCGTCGGCTTTTCCTCCGCATCCATCCGCGAATTCGGTGTCCCCATCCTCTATACCGACCGCGTGCACCCGCACTCCGCGCACATCGCCGATCAAAACGGGGAATTGTCTTTACAGGTGGGAGCCCAAAACGCGGTCGGCCTCGTGGAATTGCGCGTTGACGAATCGGATCGCCTGCGCGTCAAATCCGTTCTCCACGCGGCGGGCATTGATCTCTATGTCGTCCTCAGCCCTGGCGGCGGCTGGCGTTCCAAATGCTGGCCCGCCCAACGCTTCGGCGAACTCTGCCAGAAAATTCGCAAAGAGCTAAACGTCCCCTGCGTAATCAACTACGGCCCAGGCGAAGAGTCCCTCGCCGCCGCCGTAAAATCCTCCAGCGGCAACTCCGATCCTTTTCTCTACGACGGCGAACTCGGCCCGCTCATGGCCCTGCTTCAAGGCGCACTATGCATCGTCGGTGGAGACACCGGTCCTCTCCACCTCGCCATCGCCCTCGGAACAAAAGCCGTCGCCATCTTCGGCCCCACCAATCCCGCGCGCAACGGCCCCTATCCCCCTCAGCCCTTCGTTCTCCGCGACCCCGCCGCTGCCACCACGCACAAGCGCGAAAGCGAAACCAATCCGTCGCTCCTCAAAATCTCCGTCGCCCAGGTCTTCGACGCGGTTAAGCTCCATCTCGGAGCCTCCGCATGACCCCGCTCGACTTCTTCGCCCGCCAGCGCGTCCGCATCGGCTACTTCCTCGCCGTCGTCGTCTTATATTTTTCTCACCCCGCCCCGCGCCCGATTCTGATCGGCGCCTGCGTCGGCTTCCTCGGCCTCGCCATCCGCGCCTACGCCGCCGGCTATCTCCACAAACAATCCGTCCTCACCACCACCGGCCCGTACGCCCGCACCCGCAATCCGCTCTACTTCGGCAGCAGCATCCTCGCCCTCGGCGCCGCCATTGCCATGAACTCCTGGCTCTCCGCCACCCTCCTCCTCTTCTATTTTGCCCTCGTCTACACCCTCGTCATGCGCCGAGAAGAAATCGAACTCCGCGGCCATCACGGCCCCGCCTTCGACGCCTATGCCAACTCCGTCCCCCTCTTTTTTCCAAGCCTGACCGCGCCAAAACCAACACCCGCCACCCCCGGCTCCTTCTCCTGGTCCCAATACCGCAAAAACCACGAACACCAGGCCGCCCTCGGCTTCCTCTTCCTCCTCCTTGCCCTCCTGGTAATCTGGCGCCTCCACGCAGCCTAAATTTCCGCCGTGGCACAGCCATTCCTGGCTGTGCTCCTCTCTTCTCTGCGTTCTCTGCGCTCTCTGCAAACTCTGCGTTAATTCTTTCTTTTTTTCCAACTTCACCGAGCCCCCGAAACCTGACTCAACTCTTCTCCGCACCCCGCAAAACAACTCACCCGAATCCCATGCCCGTCCGTCACCACCCGCACCGCCCCTTCCTCATCCGTCCGCAAAATCCTCGCGCCGCTTCCCCGCAACCGTTCCAGCACCTCCGCGCTCGGATGCCCATACGGATTCCATTCCCCCGCCGAAA
>DATLVJ010000287.1:0-2290 GCA_035577585.1 Candidatus Limnocylindrales bacterium | reverse complement strand
CGCGTCTCCGGTGATGCTCCTCGAACATCGACTGGTAGTTCATTTTGTAGATGTGGTCGGCGGCCAGGATCAGCACCTGGTCGGGTGTTTCGGCCAGAATGCTGTGCGTGTTTTGAAAAACCGCATCAGCCGTGCCCAGATACCAGCCCTCGCCGGTCTGTTTCATCGCAGGGATGACTTCGATATACTCGCCGAGCTCGGGAGAGAGAATGCTCCAGCCGTCGCGCATATGGCGGATGAGTTCGAGCGATTTATACTGCGTGAGCACGAAGATTCGGCGCAGGCCGGAATTAATACAGTTGGAAAGCGTGAAATCGATAATGCGGTACTGGCCGCCAAATGGCACGGCGGGTTTTGCAGTATCGCGGGTCAGCGGATGAAGGCGTTCGCCGGCGCCTCCGGCCAATAAAATGGCTAAAACGTTAGTCACGGGAGTTGATTTGTAAGTCCTTTAAGTACAGCCAGTTAAGGGCTCAGGCCAAGGCCGGTGAGCACGCCGCGGCAATTTGGGACTTGACTTTGCCGTCCAAGCACCTATGATATCAATACCTTGACCTGCCAAGCGGATAAACTTACATGATGGCAGGCAAGTCCCTCGACTGCGGCCCTGCGGGGCGCGGATGAGTTTCCAAGCCGATGGGAGGTGTTTTTAGTTGGCAGAAGTCAGACTTCAGGAGGGCGAAACATTAGAAAATGCCCTTCGCCGGTTCAAGCGTAAGGTTCAGCAAGAGGACATTATCAAAGAGGTCAAACGGCACTCTTTTTACTTGAAGCCGGGTGAAAAAAAGCGAGTCAAGCAGGCGCTGGCTCGCAAGAGAAATAGGAAAAAAAGTCGTCGCGAGATGGAGTAATTTCGAGAAAAGGCGGCCTGGGTAGGACCGCGGGAGCGGTGGTGATGCCAGAGTTTCAGGATCGAATCATCAAGTGCGCGGATTGCGGAGCGGAGTTTGTTTTTACGGCGGGGGAGCAGCACTTCTTCCACGACAAGAATTTCAAAAATGAACCGAAACGCTGCAAGGCGTGCAAAACGAAGCGGCAGGGATCGGCAGGTTCCGGCGCGCAGCGGGCGGAGACAACGACTGTCTGTTCGCAGTGCGGCCGGGAAACCACCGTTCCATTCAAGCCTACCCAGGGCCGTCCGGTGTATTGCCGTGAGTGCTTTCTCAGCAGAAAAGCGCAATCGGCCGCGGCAGCCCGGTAAGTCTCAGTTCCAAAATATTTCTGCTGGGCGGACAGCAATGTTCGCCCTTGCAGATATCTGTATACTTACTTCCTCCTAACCCCGTTCTATTTGTCTGCGTTTACGGATGAGCACGCGCGGGCTCACACTCCCAGGTCCTTTTTCAACTCGCCTACGAGCCACTCGGCCCCGCTCTTCTCCATACCGCTCGCGGCCGTGATTTTGGCGCCGTTATGCAGATGAATGCGAAGGTCGTACCAGACGCGGTCGCCACTCTGCAGACCCGGGTGCAGTTCAAGTTTCTCAATTTCCGCGGCGTTGATGCTGCGCGTTCTTGAGAAGCCCAGGCAGCGGGAGCGGATCCGGATTGAGCGGTTTACGGCGTCGATCGTGGTCGAGCCGAACCACAGCCATAGGCCGAACGCGAGAAGGCCCAAGCCCACTACACCCGAGATCGCCAGTGGAATCGCACCTACGAACCAGGTGAATGACTCGCTGACGGCTTTTCCGAAGAAGAGGCCACTTCCCAAAAAGACAATTCCGAAGATCGTGACTGCAGCCGCCACAGCCTTGTTTCGTGCCGCACCGAAATGAAACTGCGCGCCACCCTCGGCAGAAGGCGCGGCGACAATCTTCGCGTCCGCCGGCTCGCTCCCGGCTACGCGAGCGGTTTCGGCGGCATCGATCGTTTCACCGGTAATGGCGGGGTTGCTCGCCTCGGTCTTAAACACAGGGACGCGGAATGCCGCGCGGAAATCCAGGCCGTGTAGCGCGGCAGCCGCCGACAGCCGCCAGAAGATTTCATCGTTTGGATTGCTCGCGTCGGTAGGGCGGGCTTCAAACGGGATGGTGAAGTCCACGGGCAGATAACTACCTGAACCGCCGACGTAAGGCGCAACGGTTTGCTTATTTTGCCAGAGCACAGTCTCCCAGCGCGTGCGACGGCTTCCGCTGTCGCTGATGTAAGAGCGCACACAGCTCAGCACAAGGCTCACGGGATTTCCGGCAGGAAGCAGAAACGCGGATTCCACGCGTCCACTGAAATGTCCACCGAGGACACCGGGAAGGTTCGAAAATGTAAGGCGCACGTTGTGGAACTTAGCCTCGCGA
>DATLVJ010000286.1:0-2600 GCA_035577585.1 Candidatus Limnocylindrales bacterium | reverse complement strand
CGCCTGGGAGCGTTAAGCCGTGACCGAAAAATGTCGCAGCACGAGCAAGGCAATTAACAACAAATCACAACGTTGAAAGGAAAACAGTATGAACACATCGTCTAACGTCTGGTTGGTAACTGGCAGCGGAAGCGGATTGGGCCGCAACATCGCAGAAGCTGTGCTGGCAGCGGGCCATCGCCTCGTCGCAACCGCCCGCGACCCTCGCCGCCTCGAAGATTTGGTGAATAATTACGGCGAGCAAATTCGGACGGCTCCCCTCGACGTGACCGACGAAAAGGCGGCGCAAGCATCTGTGCAGATGGCGGTTGACGTTTTCGGACACCTCGATGTCGTCGTAAATAACGCGGGATACGGTGACATCGCTCCGTTCGAGCAGTTGAGTTCTGAGAGATTCAAGGCGCTGATGGACACAAATTTCTATGGCGTCGTTAATGTGACCCGCGCTGCGCTGCCGATCATGCGCAAGCAAAGGAGCGGTTACATCTTTCAAATCTCCTCCGTGGGCGGCCGCCTGGCCCGTCCGGGCAGTACCGGCTACCATGCTGCCAAGTGGGCGGTTGGAGGATTTACCGAATCTCTAGCACAGGAAGTCGCGCCTTTTGGCGTCAAGGTGTGTGCCCTCGAACCAGGGGGAATGCGGACAAATTGGGGCGTTCGCGCGAACAAGGAAACGCCTGTTCTGCTTTCTGACTATGAACCATCCGTGGGCGCGGTGATCAAGGCGCTGGCATCTTACTGGGGCAACGAGATCAGCGATCCGGTAAAAGTGGCGCAACTCATTCTTCGTCTGGCTGAGAGCGAGCGCCTGCCTGCGCATCTCCTATTGGGTAGTGATGCCGTTGAATATGCTGGCCAGGCGGAAGTGACGCGGGCAGCCGATGCACAACTCTGGCGGGAGGCCAGCCTCTCGACTGATTTCAATACCGTGGGTGCTTTACCTGCTGTGCGGTTTTGAGCGCACACGCCCACTCACAATACCATTAACACTGTTAGCATAATTGAAAACGCAAGGAGCAACGAAAACAGATATGAAGACATCAATGAAATCACTAAATCTGCCAAAACCCATCGCGACCTACTTCGCGGCGGACAAAAATGACAGCGAAACGCTCTCTCAAAGTTTCACTGAAAATGCCGTCGTGAAGGATGAGGGACACACCTACAAGGGCCGAGCGGCGATCAAGCAATGGAAGACGGGTACTTCGACCAAATACGAATACACCAGCGAGCCTGTCGCGTGCGAAGAAAAGGATGGGAAGATAGTTGTCACCAGCCACCTGGTTGGAAATTTTCCCGGCAGCCCCGTTGACCTTCGATTCTTTTTCGAGTTCGAAGGGGACAAGATTGCGTCGCTGGAAATCATTCCGTAAGCGTCGGACCGGAAATCGTTCCCCGAAGTTGCGCAACTTGTAATTGCTCAGGCGCCTCGCTCAACTTGCTATTTTTTGCGACGGGAGGATTTATTTATTTCCTCCAGCAGGATTTTAAGGAAAGCCTCGGAGTGCGGGTTGGGCCGGAGCATTGGTGTCCCCGCCGCAATCAGGAGCGGAGCAAGTTCGGGCGAGAAACGGATCACTGTGAGAGTGGAGGGAAGCATGGGCAAAACGCCTTCAGTTAAAACAGCCATACCTGCCTGGGCCTCAATGGCGATGAACAGCGCGGCGATGTCTTCTGAGGTGTGATTGCGCAATTGTGGCTTAACTCCAAATGGCTTGAGGATGGCTTTCAGTCGCGGAACATATTCTGGGTACTTGTCAGCGCCCAAGCCGAGCATCATCTTGTCGCGGAGCTTTTCGGGATGAATCCTGGTCAATTTGGCGAGCGGGTTTTTCTTCGAGACCACGAACACTGGCGCGAGTCGTTGCAATTCCACCCATTGAAACCCTTTGAAACGCGCCTCCAAGCTCCTGGGAAGAATCGCGATGTCGATTTGCTCGGCGGCGGCTCTTTGCCACATCGTCTCTGTCCTTAGATCGGAGAGTTCAAGAAAAACATCCTTTTTGTAAGACTGGAAGCGCTCAACGACCCGCGGCATGATCCCGGCAGTGAGGGAGTGAACATACCCAATGCGTAGCTTCTCCCCTTGTGGGCGTGTCTTGATTCTTCGAATCGCGACGTCCACTCGGGCTAGAATATCCTTGGCTTCTTCGTAGAAGTCTTCCCCTGCCGAAGTCAGGTAAATGGTGTTTTGGCCGCGAACGATAAGTGCGACTCCGATTTCGTCTTCCAAGCTCTTTACCTGCCGGCTCAAGGCTGGTTGCGTCAGGTGCAACTGGTTTGCGGCCCGGCTAAAACTTCCATGTGCGGCCACGGCGGCAAAATATCTCAAATGACGAAGTTCCATACTCACCAGCTTAGGTATTACCAAAAGTATGAGCTACACCAAAAACACGGCATTAGCCACGCGGCGGCTCCTGATGAACAATCCCATAAGAGTCCGCAGTTTGGACGAAATGTAAAAAAAAGCGTGGTGCCAGATGAAAACAAATGCCAATGCCAAAGAAAACAACCGTGAAATTCCGGATGCGGGCCTGCGGCGAAAGATTGAAGAGCGTGCGTATCACATCAGGCTTGAGAACGGCGGCGGGCGCGGTGAT
>DATLVJ010000285.1:0-4299 GCA_035577585.1 Candidatus Limnocylindrales bacterium | reverse complement strand
AAGAAGCGGCTGCCCGTGCCGGTGCTTCCGGTGGAGTGTTAGGAGCAATAGTGGACGTCAACCAAACTCGGTTTCATCTGTTGTTCGGCAAGGGTGATTGGTTCCCTGCTTCCACAGCGGGCGCGCCGGGCTCCCTCACCGGCACTGTGGACTGGAACGACGCGGACGCTTCGATTCTCCTGGACCGCAAACTCTTCCTCTTTCCGCCGCCGCCGAACCAGCCGCCACTCGACATATCGCGCCGCCGGGGTGCGGGAAGAGATCGCTACGGCAATACGTACTGGATCGATGATACCGGCAGCGAATTGCGTTTCCTTGGGAACACCCGCACCACCGCAGAACATTTCTGGTCGAGCGCCGACGAACTGCGACGTTGCGTTTGCCAGAAGGGCTCGCCCGGCGAATTTAGTCCGGTGATAGAGCCGGTGGCAACCACACTGGCAATGTGCGGCCTCGCCGTAACGCAGGACCACTATCTCGTCGTAGGCCTTACGCAGCCCAAGGGATTGTTGATATTCGATCTCAACGCCGGTGGAGCTCCGCTCGAATATGACTGGCCCGCCGGTGTGCCTTTCGTACCGTTCGATTTGGCGCCCGCAGTCGATGGAGGCGTTTGGATCCTCGATCGTGTCAACAAATTGTATTGGAAGTTGGATCGGGGGTTGAGAGTGCGTCCGGTTGGGAATAACGAAACCATCTCGTCCGCAACGCCTCGGCACTTTCAGCCCGCGGATGGAACCTCGATCATGTCAAGCGGAGTGACCGCCGAAGTCCCGTTGGATTCGAGCCTTGCAGCAAGCATCGCGGCCGCGGACCCTGTTGCGATTGAGCCGCTCCCGGACGGAGGCGTGCTGCTCCTCGACAATCCTCCCGGCGCGAATTATTCGAATCTCCTGTGGTATCGGGCAGGGGTGTTGATTGGCGCTCCCGTCTCCCTCTCCAGGGTCTTGAAACCTCATATTTCAGCGCTTGATTCCATGGAATCGAATGCGCTCGCGGACAGCGTGCGCGGCCACGACATTGCCTTTGTCGCCGCAATTCCGGCTGCTTCAAACTCCGCGCTCGGCGAACTCTTCGTCGCCTCCGCGGATGGAGATCAAAGCTTCGCGTTTGATGTTTCGAAAAACAGCGGGACGTACTCGGTGAGTCTGGCCGAGCGATTCTTCCCGATGCGCTTCTATTCCGGAAAAGCCTTACTCGCCAACTCCGGCGACGCCTACTACGACTCCGCCGACCGATGGATTCCGTTGGCCGAGCAGCCGCGCCCCCGCTTTGCGACCTCCACCTCGCTCGCTCTTCCCCCGCCTCGAAACATCGACGATGCGGTGGCGGGCACGTCGGCATTCGACGGAAAGCTTCCCGGCTGCGTCTGGCATCGCCTGCTCCTGGATGCCAGCATTCCACCGGGCACGCAAATCACTGTGGAAAGCCGCGCCGCGGATACTCAGAAGGCCTTGCCGAGTCTCCCCTGGCAGCCGGAGCCCCCTCCCTACTTGCGCGACGACGGTGCCGAGATTCCCTTTTACAAGGCTCCCTTGCGCGGGCCGGCCAGCCACACGGGCACCTGGGAATTGCTCTTTCAGCAGGCCAAGGGGCGCTATCTCCAACTGCGGGTCACGCTTTCCGGGCCAGGTTCGAATTCTCCGCGCATTCAGGCGCTCCGCGCTTACTATCCGCGTTTTTCGTATATGAAAAAGTATTTGCCCTCCGCGTATCAGGACGATGCGCCTTCGGCGTCTTTCCTCGACCGTTTCCTCGCCAACGTCGAAGGATTCTTCACCGTTGACGAAGGCCGCATCGAGCACACCCCCGCGCTCTTCGACACGAGAACGGTTGGTTTTGAATACATGGATTGGCTCGCGAGCTGGCTTGGGCTCACGCTCGATCTCTCCTGGGACGAGCGCAAACGCCGGCTGTTCCTCTCTAATGCACCACAGTATTACCGCGAGCGGGGCACCAGGGCGGGACTCGAACGCAGCATTCGTTTGACGCTGGAACCATGCCCGGATGCTTCGCTCTTCGCCGCCTCCAAATGCTCTTGTGCCTCATGCACCGCGAATGCAAACCGCGCCGCATTTTTCACCGTGCGCATCGTGGAGAAGTTCCTGACGCGCCAGCCGCCCGGAATCCGGTTCAGCAGCGGGGCGGATGTATCGGGTCCGGGCGCGGTGGATCCTGGCGCCGGCTGGAACGCGAGCTTCGGAGCCGAAACGGTCAACAATGACTTCCGGAACTTTCTCAGCAGTCTCTACGCGACCCTCGATGCGCTCAACTCGCAGTGGGGCGCTTCCTATACAGGGTTCGACGATCCAGGCTTGAAGTTTTTTGCCATCCCGCCCGGCAACAAGGCGCAGTCCCGGGATTGGCAGGCTTTTATCAGCCAACGGCTTGTATTCACCTATACGCCGCCCACCTCCGGCGATCTGAAGCTCTATCAAAATTTTTTGCACGGGCGTTACCAGACCCTAAGCGCCTTGAACGCCCGGTACCAATTGTCGGGTGCTGCGATAATCCCTTCCTTCGACAGCATAATTTTTCCAGACTACCTACCCTCCGGCGGACAGATGCTTGAAGATTGGCTGGAATTCGTCTCCTCGATTTTGCCGACGCAACGATTCGCCCATCAATTCTCCGTGCTCGTGCCGATTCAACTGGGCGAGGACCAGGCTTCGCAGTCATTAAAGATGGATATCGCCAGGCGAGTCGCGGAAATTGAAAAACCCGCGCATACCTCCTTCGACGTTCAGCCTTACTGGGCCTTCTTCCGGGTTGGCACCGCGCGCGTCGAAATCGATACGCTGCTGGGCCGCGGCAGCAGGTTCACTGCCCTCCTGCTTGGCCGCGATTCGCTGGCCGGCGGCTACTTGAGTTACGTCGAGCCCTGGAACGTTTCGGACCGGACCGTTCTCGGCGGCACGAAAACAAACACCTGCTGCACTGTGCAGCCCCAGGCGAGGTGCGTATGAGCACATTCCAAACCGCAAGCGCAGTTCTTCAGCCGCTCGATCCGCTGAAGCGCGTGAACTACACCTTTGGGCTGGTGCTCGGAGTGGAAGAGTTCCAGCAGGAACAAACTTATTTTCTGTCCAAGGACCGCTCTCACAATCGCATCCTGCACGGTTACGGAACGGCGTACGGCCTCGGTGTTTCCATCGACAACGGCGGCACGCCCAACGTGGAAGTCCGCGTGGCGTGCGGCATGGCTGTCAACCCCAAGGGGCAGGAGATTCACGTTCCGCGCACAATGTGCGCGCGGTTGAACGATTGGCTCTCGCAATACCAATCCGCGCTCCAGGAAATCTATGGCCCGCCGCCGCTTACGTTGTCAATGTGCGTCGTGCTGTGTTACCGCGAGTGCCAGACCGACGAAGTTCCCGTGCCCGGCGAACCATGCCGAACGCAAGAGGACGCCATGGCCGCGTCTCACATCGCGGACTCGTTCGAATTGAAGCTGTGCCTCGATAGCGACGTGCTGCCTGCTTCGCCGCCCGTCTCGCTTGGTTCTCTTCCCTCGGGCTTATGTCTGCGGCCGAAACAGGAAGAAGAGGAAGCGGTACGCGCGTTCCGTCAACTCCTCAACCGCCTGCAGGTTTCCACCACGGCGCCGCTGGCCGGCTACCTGACGCAGGATCAACTCGATGCCATCGTCCTGCAACTTTCTTCGGCAGCGAGTTTGACTTCTCCTCCATCGTCCGGGCCGCCGCTCTGGGTCCATCCTGAGGACATTTCCGATTTTGTGCGCCGGGCGTTTCTGCTTTGGGTCACCCAGGTGCGCCCCGCGCTAAACGCGTCTCCTCCGCTCGGCGCATGCTGCAGTCCTCAGGAAAATTGCGTCCTGCTGGCGCGCCTGAGCTTTGGAGTCGGATTGAATTGGATGGTGCTCGGCGATGTCACCATCGATGAGACCGACCGGCCGTTTTTGGTTCAGACACGTCTGCTGCAGGAAGCCGTTCTGCTCGACCTGGTCGGCGGTTCCGGCGGGTTCGGCGGCCAAAGCATGGTCGTCGCAGCGGGCACGTTTCAATATGATGCCGGCTCCATCAATGCCTTGGGGCCGACACTGAACGGCCTGGCAGCCACGCACGTCTCCGTGAGCCCGGCGACGTTTCTGTTGAATTGGGCGGGGACGCAACCTTACGTCAACCCGCTGGCAAGCCCGCCCGGCGGATTCACATACATCGTCAAGGGAACTTCCTTCAAAGGTCCGGGCGGCAGGTTGCAAGTCTTCGACGTCATGGAATTTCAGAGCGGAGGAATTCTGGTGAGGGTGAGCCCGCCCGTTCCTCCGCCACTGAGCGA
>DATLVJ010000284.1:0-2347 GCA_035577585.1 Candidatus Limnocylindrales bacterium | reverse complement strand
GTAGGGCTGCGGCAAGAAACATCGGGACCACCTCAGTTGTCGCAAGCTCCTCGAATCACACCGCCCGCGACTCACTCAGTATGCTGTCCGATGGTACAGGCTTGCACTGGCCTGTCGGTCACATTTTGAACAGTACGCAAGTTTTGCCGATCCTCCTAGTACTTCGTGTTCTTTTTGGAAATTCGATTCTGGTACTTTTTTTGCTGCTATAATCTCCCTCCAAGCGAGCCTTTCTGCCACTGGAATTGGGCGGCAAAGGGCACCGCAACCCAGAATGGCGCTCGACTCGTCGGCCAAACGCGCACCCATCCCCAAGCGGGGCCCCCAAGCTCCGCGCTTCATCGCCATCGAAGGCCCGCTTCGCGTCGGCAAATCCACCCTGGCTCGCATCCTTGCCGAACGCCTCCACGCCCGCCGTGCCTACGACTGCGAAGACAACCCGTTTCTCACCGATTTTTACAACGAAAAATCCGGCTCGGCCCTTCGCGCGCAAATGTACTTTTTGCTGGAACGCCAAAAGCGCCTCCGCGAAGCGCTCGCCGCCGATTCTCCTGCGCCGCTCCTTTCCGATTTCCTGATGGAAAAAGACCGCATCTTCGCCAACCTCAATCTCGACGACGAAGAGCTGAAACTCTACGAACGCTATTACGACTTGCTCGCCCGCGATATTCCCGCGCCGGATCTGGTCATTTATCTCCAAGCCAAGCCGGAAACGCTCCGCGCACGCATCGCAAAGAAAGCCGCTCACGGCGAATCGCACATTTCGCCCGATTACATCGAAGAAGTCGCTCGCGCCTACGAACACTTTTTCTTCCGCTACGAAGCTTCGGACTTACTCGTCATAAACACCTCCGACATCGACTTCGTCGAACGCAGCGAAGACCTCCAGCAACTCCTCCGCCGCCTCCAGGAACCCGTCAAAGGCACCCAATACTTCCTGCCTCTGGGCGCCGCCGAATAGTGGTATCGTCGCACTAGACTTGGCGTCGCCCCGCCTTGCAATTCACCTCTACGATGGAGAGATCGCTATGGAGCACACGCCTCGCCGCTGGTCTGTTTTCGTTCTGTCTCTTGTGGTCGCCTCTTGCCTGGTAATCACGCTTTCAATCGCTGAACTTCGCGCGAAAAGCGCCAAAGGGTCCCCGCTCCCTGCGCAATCTTCCGTTCAATCCCGACTCATCGGCAGTTGGCGGCTCGTCTCGCGGGAAACACACAAGTCGAACGGCGAACTCCTGGCCGATCCCAATCTCGCCGCGACGCCCGCAGGCTTTCTCGTCTATGACGCGTCGGGCCACGTCGCTGTGCAGCTCTCTCGCAAGGGCCGCACTGTCGAAATGCTCGGCGATGACTGCAAGATCGCCGCTGCCACCAAGTCCACGCCGAACACTGCGCAAACCATCCTGGGTTACGACGCCTACTTCGGCACCGTAACCATGCATGAGCAGGAAGGCTACGTTACACACCATCTCGAAAGTGCACTCTTCCCGGGCGACATCGGCCACGACATCAACCGCAATTTCAAACTTTCCGGCGATCGCCTGACACTCTCTTTCGATACCACCACGCAGGATGGCGCACCCATCACGCGGTCCTTGGTCTGGGAACGCGTGAAATAGCGTTCGAGGTACAAGCCGCGTGACCTAACCTTTACCATTGGGCATCCAACCGTCATGTCAACTACTTCTCCCGACTGGGGCAAAACTCCCTGGCATATCTCGTTCCACGGAAAGCTCTCCCGGCTTCCCGGCCACGTAGACATCGCCATCATCGGCGGCGGCTTCACCGGACTAGCTGCCGCAGCCATTGCAAAGCGCCTCGCGCCCAAAAAATCCGTCCTCCTTCTCGAAGCAAAAAGAGTCGGCAACGGCGCCAGCGGCCGCACCGGCGGCATGGTCCTCGGCGAAACCGCCGCCGGCAATTTGCCCGGCCTCGGAGACGTTCTCAAAGGCTATCGAAAAATTCTTCGTGAACTCGGCGTCAGTGCCAATTTGAAACTTCCCGGTGTCTGGGAAATTGCCCGCAGTTCTCACTCGATGGACGGCAAGAGAATAAAACCTCTTCAAAATTCGCCAATCGATTGGAACGATTCCGGCCGCGTCCGCATCGTTAAGAAAGTCCCTGGCGGCGCAGTCGATCCAGGCAAAGTCATCGACGGCCTCGCTCGCGCCGCCGTCCGTGCCGGTGCCGTCATTGCAGAAGGCGCCGAGGTTACACGCATCGACACGACTAATCCCATTCGAATCCACGTCTCGTTGCGTCGCAAGCGCACTAAAATCGTCGCAGCGACCCGCGTCTTGCTCGCCACCAATGCCGGCGGCCTGAATCTCGCCGGAAAAATCTTCACCAC
>DATLVJ010000283.1:0-3341 GCA_035577585.1 Candidatus Limnocylindrales bacterium | reverse complement strand
AGTTTTGTGCCGACATGGGCAGTCTGGTGCCGGACATTGCAGGCTCATCGAAGGGTGTTGTGCCGGAGCCATGTGCAAATTCGATTCCTGCCCAGATTGCGGAATCCATGAAGCACCCACAGGATCCTATTCCTGCCGCGGAACCCAGGACGGAAGACGCCAAAGAGGAGCGCAAGGCAGTCCTAAGTTGGGAGGAAGTCGAAATCACATTTCTCAGTGACGAACGCGTTCAAATCGCTACCAGTAGTGACACAGAAACGCGGAACTATGCCGAATTCGGTTTTGAAGATGGCAGGACCAAGAGTCCCAACCTGGCATGGGTGACGCTCCGCGCGCTCGCGGAGCTGAATGGGACAATCCGACAAGCGAAGGACAGCGACTGGGCTGCGGTGGAGAAGCGGATGCAGGAGATTCGGAGGGTGTTTCGGAAGCACTTCAATCTGAGCGGCGATCCGATTCCGTTCGTTGAAGGCACCGGCTATCGAGCGCGCTTCAAGATCAGCTGCGCTCCCTCGTTTAAAAGTTGAGTCCTCGAATTTTCGCCAACACAAAACAATAATCTTTCAATTTGTTTTTGCCCAGCCGTCAATGGTCTACGGGAGTTTTCGCCGAAAACCCCCGTCCCACGCCGAATTTTCGCCCCATAAGGGCGTATGAACACTTCACCACTGAGCAAACCGAAGATCGCCACCGAGCAAGAATTAGAAACTCTTCTGACAGAGCACGAGTATGCCTCCATCACCAAGCGCAGCGTCGCAAGCGTACGCCGTGATCGGCTTCTGAAACAGGGCTGTCCCTACGTCAAGCTTGGGGCGCTCGTTCGTTATCGCCCCGAGGACGTGAGGGCGCATATCGAGCATAACTTGCGGCGCCCTTCCACCGGCAATCAGGGGGGCGGAGGTGCAGAATGAATGCCGTCGGGCCATCTGCGTGTTGCGTGCCGTCATTGGGCGGGCCGCTGAGCGAGGCGGATTATGCAAAGCTCGAACGCTCGTGGATTCCGCGCGAACTGGCCAACCAGGCGGTGCTTCGGCGCGTTACGAGCGCGGAAGGCGCTTCGATCATCGGAAGAAGAGACAACGGCTGCTATTCGGGGATTATCTTTCCATACGTTTGGCCTGGCGAAGATTACATTCGCGAATATTGGCTACGCCGCGATCAGCCTGAAGTTCAATACGACGGCGACGGTCGCCCGAAGGAGAAAGGCAAATACCTTGGTCCCCCTGGACGAGGGAATCTAGTCTACTTCGTTCCCGGCACGTCCGCAGACCTGCTCGGTGATTTGCGTGTACCCATTGCCATCACCGAAGGTGCGAAAAAGACACTCGCACTTCATCGTCTTTCTTATCACGAGCAAAAGGAAGGCGCCGACCTTCCCCGATTTCTTGCTGCCGGACTCGGAGGCGTCTGGTCATTTCGAGGAACGGTTGGAAAGGTAGTGGGCATGGATGGCTCACGCCGCGATGAAAAGGGTTGGATACCGGATTTGGCACGCGTGACGTGGGCCGGCCGGCGCGTTTACATCGTTTACGATTCGAACGTTCACACCAACCCCAAAGTCGGAGCAGCTCGCGTTGAACTCACGTCCGAATTGATGCATCGCGGCGCGCAGGTCTTGTGGGTGAATCTACCTTCGCTGCCTGGGAGGCCCCGTGATTAATGGTGTCGATGATCTCTTGTCCGAATGGGGACCCGATCGAGTGTTGGCGCTGTTCGAGCATGCTGAGCCCGCGCTAGTTAAGGACCATGAACCTGCCCAAGCAGCACGTCTGATCGAACTTGCCAATGACATACAACTCTTCCATACGCCAGACGGTAGCGCGTTTGCCCGGGTTGCGGTCGATGAGCATTATGAGACCTGGCTCCTTCGCGGCAGCAGCTTCCGGCGTTTGCTGGTCTTGCGGTTCTATCAGGCTTGCCGTAAACCGCCTGGATCGTAAGCGCTACAGGACGCGATTGGAGTACTGGAAGCAAGAGCCCAATTCGAATCACCCCAAGCCACTTTGCCACTCCGGGTGGCGGAATTCCAAGGTCGAATTTACTTTGATCTATGCAACCCCGAATGGCAAGCGGTGGCGATCAGTTCCGAAGGGTGGCAGATGATAGACAATCCTCCGGTCATGTTTCGGCGGGCCAAGGGGATGCGACCTCTCCCGCTGCCCACAGCAGGAGGATCGATCAACCTGCTGAGAAGCCTTATCAATGTTGGCAGTGACGAAAACTGGATCCTTTGCATCTCCTGGCTCGTCGCAGCTTGTCGGGCCAAGGGGCCCTATCCGATTCTCATTTTGCAAGGCGAGCAAGGATCAGCAAAGAGCACGATGGAAAGAGTTCTCCGACGGATTCTTGATCCATCGGTTGCGCTCGTACGCACGCCGCCCCGGGAAGATCGCGATTTGCTCATCGCCGCGAACAACTCCTGGGTAATTGCCTACGACAATCTGTCCGGTATTCCGCAGTGGCTATCTGACTCACTTTGCAGGCTGGCAACGGGCGGAGGATTTTCAACCCGCGAGTTATACACCAATTCCGATGAGGTCTTCTTCGATGTCATGCGGCCAGTGATCTTGAACGGGATCGATCATCTCGCAGAGCGGGCTGACCTGGCAGACCGGGCATTGATTCTGAATCTGCCCCATATCCCGGACAACGATCGCAAGGACGAGGAGCACCTGTATGACGATTTTGAGAGGGCGCTACCGCAGATTCTCGGTGCATTATTCACAGCGGTTAGCGTTGCTATCAAGCGCATGCCACAAATCAGGCTCGCTACCATGCCGCGGATGGCTGACTTCGCCATTTGGGCCACAGCAGCAGAACCAGCACTGGGGCTATCCGAAGGATCTTTCATGGACGCTTATCGTGGGAACCGGGCTGACACCATCCAGGAAACGGTCGAAGCCGATGTGGTCGGCACGGCGATTCTCGCGCTGATGGGCCAACTTGACGTATCGATCGGAGCGCTGGATTGGGAAGGAAGCTGTAAAGAGCTCAAGTTTGAACTGGAGAAATTCACCGACGAAGCGGTCAAGAAATCGCGCGTCTGGCCGCAAACGCCGCGTGCCCTGTCCAGTCGCTTGAGGCGGCTCGTTACCTTCCTTCGGGAATCTGGGATCAACATCACTTTTCACGGAAAGGGCGCCAAGGGACAACGGACCCTGAGCATTACGAGAACAATGGCGCCTTGCACCGCCACTAACGCCACCTCCGCCGCGGCAGATCCGGTTTCTTCGGTGGATCAGCTAGTTGCGAGCGAGCAAACAGGTGGCGGTACAGCGGCCAAGGAGGTCGATGAACCGTCTTTGCTACCGCCTCCCGCATCGGCCTTTCATAACCCATTT
>DATLVJ010000282.1:0-6611 GCA_035577585.1 Candidatus Limnocylindrales bacterium | reverse complement strand
GCAGCGGGAGTCCGGCATCCCAAGTGACGTTTTCGAATGGAACCTATCAGATTCAGGCGAACGGGCGGGGCCTGATCGTGTTGAACGTGACGGGCGGCGGATCGTTGCAACTGAGTGCTTCAATGCAATCGAGCAGCCACGGATATCTGGTGCAGAGCGACGGACTGGCTTCGACAAGCGGGGCGGTGGAACTGCAGACGCCTCTGCAGTTTTCGGCGAACGCGATCAATGGAAAATATGTGTTTGATATTTCGGGGCTTTCCTTTGCTGGAGCGACGCCTGCACCGATTTCACTGGTCGGTCAGCTCGGCGCAGATGGCAATGGAAATGTGACGGGCGGCACGATGGACGTGAACGACGGTGCTATTGCGCCGACCGGTCCGACTGCGGTGACGTCAAGCACCTATCAACTGGACACGAATGGAAACGGCACCAATTTTGGCCGCGGGACGATGACGCTGGCTGGGCGGACGTTTGCATTTTACATTGTGGATGCGACCCGGTTGGAATTGCTGGAAGAGGATCAGCAAGGTGGAAGTTCGGGTCCCGCGATTCAGCAGACAGGCACGATACCCACAACAAATGCCGGATTCAACGGAAGCTTTACGTTTCTTGCCGGAGGGGCGCGCACGGCGGGACCAAATGCCCGAGTGGGGCGGTTCACGGCGGATGGTTCGGGAGGGATCGGAACGATTTCCTTTCATGAGAATAATGATGGGAACAACACCCAACTGACACCGAGTTCGGGGATTTCCAGTACGAGCTATGCGATCGATACCACGAACGCGGGGAGTGGGCGCGGCACATTCACGTTCCACAGTTCGACTCTCAACACGATTACGTATGTGTTCTACCTGTACTCACCGACGCGTGCGGTGATTCAGGACGTGAGTGCGGGAATTGTGGCGCAGGGCACAATGGTGTCGCAGTCGGCAACGTCGATTACCGCGACGGACCTGGCGGGGAATTACAGCTTCAGCTGGAGCGGCGTGGAACTGGCACAACCCTCGCCGTTCGACGAGAACTATGCCGGGCAGTATGCACAGACTACTGCGGCGACCAGCAGCATCGCCGGTGTCGTGGACTATGCGCAGTTGGGATTGAACACCATTAACACGAATGGAGTGACGCTGAATGCGGGGATTTCCGGAACCGTGACGATTGGCGGGGATGGGACGCAGAACAATACCTATAAGATCGCGATTGGAGGGCCGTCGCCGTTCACGGTAAATTTTGTGGCTTATTTTGCGGACAACGGGACTGTGCTGATGGTTTGTTCGGACGGGAACAGAACGACGGCGGGTATTGCGTCACCGCAGACGCAGTGACGAGAATCGAAATCAAAGAATAGAAAATAGAAAACAGAAAATGGAAAAATGAAAGAGCAAGACTTAACACAGAGAACGCAGAGGAAGACCGCAGAGGGCACAGAGAAGAGAAAAGCAAGAACACAGGCTGAAGCCTGTGCTACATGAAGGCGCCCGCTACAAAAACAAGAAACAAATAAATTATTGGGATTGTTCGTGGAGGAGTTTTTCGACGCGGGCTACGTCTTCGGGAACATCGACGCTGACGGCATCGTGCTGGACTTCGGCGACGCGGATCTTCCAGCCATTTTCGAGCCAGCGAAGCTGTTCGAGTTGTTCAATTTTCTCGAGTTCTCCCTGAGGCAGAGTTGGATATTCGAGCAGGGCATCCCGCTGATAGACGTAGAGACCAAGGTGTTTCCAGTATTTCACGTGGATCTTTTGCTGAGTGTCGCGGATCCAGGGAATCGGCGCGCGGGAAAAATAAAGGCCATTGCCTTCGAAATCGAGGACAGTTTTGACGACGTTCGGATCCATAATGTCGCCCGCATGGCGAATGGGCGTCGCAACCGTGGCGATCTGAGCGGGCGGTTCTTCCAGGAGTGCGGCGACAGCGACATCGATCGCGGCTGGATCGACGAGCGGTTCGTCTCCCTGAACATTGACGAATACGTCGCCTTCCTCGTGAGCGGCGACTTCGGCGATTCGTTCGGTGCCGGTGCGGTGGTCGGCGCGTGTCATGCGGGCTTCGCCGCCGAAACTGCGGACGGCGTCGATGATCCGTTGGTCATCCGTCGCTACCACGACGCGGTGGACGGTTTGCGCCTGTTTAGCGCGCTCGTAAACGCGTTGGACCATGGGTTTGCCAGCCAGCGAGACGAGTGGCTTACCGGGAAGGCGAGTGGAAGCGTAACGCGCGGGTATCACCACTACGACTCTCGGTTCGTCGGGACTCATCGCCACATCCTGAAGTTTGGAAGTAAGTTGGCGATGTTAACACAGTCGGAAGCGGGCGCGGAGTGGCGGAGATTCCTCCGGGACTAGCATGGCGGGCGAGCTGAACGGCCTCCTGCGATTGGAAGGCGATCGCGCAGTCTTGTGGCTCGAGATACTGGCAGTACTGGATTATCAAGGCCGGGTTGCAGCGAATTCGCATGCTTGCCCGGACCGGCTCCCGGGTTCCACGAAAAATTGCATCTCAGTTTTTTCCACAGGTGCGGTGAGCACGTGCAGGATTACTCCCACATTTTGCAAAACTTTGCCTAATTGAAGCAGGAGACCATGCAGAGGCTCCGACTAAACGCCGCAGAATGTGTGCAACAACTTTGAGGCAGCGAATTCGCTGGTTGGCGGCTGGGGTGCACGGTCAGCGACCAGCAGTGTGTGTCAATTCCGGAGCTACGGGGGTAGCTGGCTGTTTCACCCGGTAATTTGCACACTCTTTTAACAGTAATTCATGGATCCGATCGTGTGTTCCCGCGGCTCGGACTTGAGGGATGAAAGGACAAGAAACCGATGAGAGATACAAGGCGAGTGTTGAGGCTACTTGGGCTCGGGGCTCTGTTGTCCGTGGTCGTCGTTGCAGTTAGCATGGCGTGGGTTTTTCCGGGGCGGATGACCGGTGGCGGCAGCGTGTTCAAGACTGACGGGTCCGAAGTGGATTCGGCTACAGTGGACAATCTAAACCGGGTAACCCACGGGTTTGAACTCCACTGCGGGACAGAAACTGCTCCGCCACCTGGTTCAAACAATCTGGAGATCAACTGGAAAGATTCGTCGGGAGGAAGTCACAAGTTCCACTTGAAGAATCTTCAATTTGCGTCTTGCACGAGCGACGGCCTTTCGCCAAACCCGCCGGGAGCAAATTTTGACAAGATGGAAGGCGGGGGAACGGGAAGCGTCGACAACGTCAATGGCGGCACAATTTATTTTGTGCTGACAGACCATGGAGAACCGGGCACTTCGGACACCGCGATGTTTGCGATCACGGACGTCAACGGCAATTTGGCCCTGTACGTGCCGACGACCCCGTTAACGTTTGGCAATCAGCAGGCTCACGCGGATTAAGACGAACCATCCTACAAACGGTCAGCGGACACTAAGTCCGGCTGAGCGTCAGTAGAGAAATCGGCGGTCGAGCAGATTGCTCGACCGCCGAAATAGTTTTCGCCCAAAAGCCGGACGGCTCCGTAAGAAGTGAGGACTATTGCTTTCGCGGGCTCGGGGTGTTTATGATGAAACATCCGCGCGGCCATCCTGGGGAACCGGGAGGATGGGGGAGCCGTGAAACGCGATTGGTGCAAGATTCGCGTAGTGTCCAGAAATGGCTGCCGCCCGGCTGTGCACCTGCCTCTGTGTGTTTGCGGGTTTGTCCCTGCTCCACGCCCAGGAGCCGCCAACGTCAACGAATCCCGTCCCGCCCCCTGCGCCTTCCAAGCTTTCAGACCTATCGCGCAACACGCCCGCAGTTCCGATTCATCCGGGAAAAGTAATTCGTTCGGACGTGGATCTCGCCTTGGTTAACGTGACGGTGACAGATCCATTCAACCGGCTGGTTACCGGGCTGGAACAGGATAATTTCCGGGTGTATGAAGACAACGTAGAGCAGGAAATTGTGACATTTTCCTCGGAAGACGTGCCTATTTCCATTGGCGTGATTTTTGATTTCAGCGGCAGCATGTCCAACAAGATTGATAAAGCGCGGGAAGCAGCGCTGGATTTTTTCAAGACCGCGAACCCGGCGGATGAGTTTTTCCTGGTTACCTTCAATGAGCGGGCGGAACTGACGAGTGCATTTACGAACAGCGTGGAAGACCTGCAAAGCCGGATGATGGTAACCGCGCCGAAGGGGCGCACGGCGTTGCTGGACGCCATCTATCTGGGCTTGAGCCAGATGAGGGGTGCACATAACGCCAAACGAGCCTTGCTGATTCTTTCCGATGGAGGGGATAATCATAGCAGGTACAACGAGAACGACATCAAGCGGCTGGTCAAGGAGGCCGATACCCAGCTCTATGCCATCGGCATCTACGACCCGCTTGGTTATCGGAACCGCACCCCGGAAGAGCTGAACGGCCCAACACTGCTCTCCGAAGTAACGGAATTAACGGGTGGCCGCGTTTTCGCTGTCGAGCATCTAAATGAACTGCCGGACATTGCATCGAAAATCGGCATGGAGCTGCGTAATCAATATGTGTTGGGATACAAACCGAGCAATCACATTCACGACGCGCGGTGGCGGAAGATCAAGGTCAAGCTGCGCGCGCCAAAGGGACTCCCACCCCTCTCTTCTTACTCAAAAACCGGATACTACGCTCCGACTCACTAGAACCCTCAGCCTGGTTTCTCGCTTTGGGCTGGGATTGGCCTGCCTGCTGCTGGCGGCGCTCTTTGCGGCGAACGGTTCGTTCGCGCAAATTCCCGTTAGCGTTCCTCCGCCTCCACCTCCTGGTCAGCAGGAGGGGGGCGTTTCTCCGTCCGGTGGGCGCATCAAGGTGGACGTTAACCTGGTGGTGCTGCACACGACGGTGAACGATGACCGCGGAAAGTTTGTGGATGGGCTTACCCAGGATAATTTCCGGGTGTACGAAGACAAGGTGGAGCAGAAGCTTTCCATATTCAAGCGCGAAGACATTCCCGTCAGTATGGGGCTGGTGATTGACAACAGCGGAAGCATGCGGGACAAACGGCCTCGGGTCAATGAGGCGGCGCTTACGCTGGTGCAGAGCAGCAACCCGCAGGACGAGGCGTTTGTGGTGAATTTCAACGACGACTTTTACCTCGACCTGGACAAGGATTTTTCCAGCAGCATTCCGGAGTTGAAGGAAGCGCTGGAGCGAATCGATTCCCGGGGCAGCACGGCGCTCTATGACGCCATCATCGGGTCGCTGGACCACCTGAAAAAAGGCGTGAAAGAGAAAAAGGTGCTGCTGATCGTTACGGACGGCGAAGACAACACCAGCCGGAATTCGCTGGAAAAAACGTTGCGGGAGATTCAGAAAACGCCAACGGTGATCTACACGATTGGTTTGTTGGGTCAGGAAAACAAACGCAGCGCGAAGAATGCAAGGAAGGCGCTGACGGAAATAGCGCAGGCTTCGGGCGGGCTGTCTTTTTTCCCGGAAAACGTGGACGACGTGCACGCGATATGCGAGCAGGTGGCGCACGATATCCGGCACCAGTACACGCTGGCGTACTATCCATCAAACGGAACGCGGGACGGGACGTTTCGAACCGTGCATGTGGACGTGATTCCGCCGCGCGGGCATGGGAAGTTGGTGGCGCGGACGAGGAACGGCTATTACGCGCCGACCGCGAGCGCTGGGGTTTCCGGGAAGTAGCTGTGAAAGCAGCCAATGCGTGTGGCTCCCGTACACGGCTACGGAATTATCCTCTAGTAGAAGTTCACCGATAAATTTGAAATTGAGATTCTTCGGGCATCCTCGTCGGATGCCCTCAGAATGACATTTTGCTTATTCACGGATGAGAGACGCTGGGGTTGAAGCTCCGGCCTCCTGAAGAAAACCAAAGCGCACATGCTGAAGCCTATGCTTCCGGTGGCCGCTACGCTAGGAGTGGGAGGAAACTGGCGCCGTGAGGGATTACGGCGCCAAAATTTTGCGCGATAGTTTGGCCCATGTCGGCGAGTGTGGAGCGGGTGCCGAGATTTGCGCCGGTTTTTTGGTGCGGCGTGTAAGCGAGAATGGGCACGTATTCGCGGGAGTGGTCGGTGGTTTCCCAGCGAGGGTCAGGGTCGCAGCCGTGGTCGGCCGTGATGATCAATAGGTCTCTGGCCCCGAGTAACTTCAAGTAGGGTGCAAGCTGAGAGTCGAACTCTTCGAGCGAGCGTGCGAATCCTTCCATGTCTTTGCGGTGGCCGAAGAGCATGTCGAAATCCACGAGGTTGCAGAAGATCAGGCCGTTGGGACGTTGTTGGAGCGCGGCGATCAGTTTTTCCATGCCGTCGGTGTTGGATTTCGTTGTGACGTAATCGTCCACGCCGCGGCCGTTGTAGATGTCGTGGATCTTTCCGATGCCGAAGACGGGAATCTTTTTTTCGGCGAGCACATCCATAAGCATGGGCTTGGGGGGATCGACGGCGTAGTCGTGGCGCCGCGAAGTGCGGATGAAATGGCCGGCGGCGCCGTCAAAGGGCCTGGCGATTACACGGCCGACGCGATGCTTTCCGTCCAGGAGTTTTCTTGCGACCTCGCACATCCGATAAAGCTCGGGCACTGGTATTACGCTTTCGTGCGCGGCGATCTGGAAGACGCTGTCGCCGGAAGTGTAGACGATAGGTTTGCC
>DATLVJ010000281.1:0-5365 GCA_035577585.1 Candidatus Limnocylindrales bacterium | reverse complement strand
AAAGCCCCTTCCCCGTGATCACCCCCATTCGCGCGCACATCTCCATCGTCACATACAGCGCAATCGTCATTGGAATCAGCGACCACAGCATCGTGTACCCATACGCGCTGCCCGCCTGCGTGTATGTCGCGATCCCGCCGGCATCATTGTCCACGTTGGACGTGATAATCCCCGGCCCGATCACCGCGAGGAAAAGCGCAATTCGCCGCCGCCACTGGTTTCCCGCCGAGAAAAATGCCAGCGTTCGGCCGCGAATCTTGTCAATTATGTTGTTGACTGTCGTCAGGTTCATGCGTTCACGAGCCGCGACACCACGTCATCCACGGTAACCGTCCCAATCGGACGTTTCTCCTCATCGATCACCGTGAGCATCCGCAGATTGTATTTATCAAACAGCTCAAAGACATCTTTTTCGTTCGCATCCGGGGTAATGCTCACGAGCGGTTCCGTCTTCAACTCCGACATCAATTGCTCCGGCGCGGCCAGCAACATCCGCGCCATCGGCACTGTCCCCGAAAATTGCGCGTGCGCATCCACCAACACAATTGTGTCCAGTTGTTCCAGGTTGAAATCCTGCTTCCGCAGCCATCCCAACACTTCTTCTCGCGAAGATGCCTCGCTCACATACGCAAACTCCGTGTTCATCATTCCGCCCGCCGTGGACGAATCGTAGCTCAGCAGCTCGCGAACCTCTTCCGCCTCCAGGTTCGGCATCTCCTCCAGCAACTCTTCCGACGTCTCCTTCGGCAAATCCGCCAGCAGGTCCGCCGCCGCGTCCGGCGCCATCTCTTCCAGAATGTCCGCGGCCTTCTCCGGGTCCAGTTTCTCCACGATCTGCGTCGTCAGCCGTTCATCCAGCTCTGCCAGCACCTTCGCTGCGGTCTCCTCATCCAGCGAAGCGATAATCCCCTGCCGCTCCGCCGCCGAAAGTTCTTCCATCATCTCCGCCAGATCCGCCGGATGCAGGTCTTCCAGCTTCTCGTGCGTAATCCGCAGCTTCACCCGCCGCAAAGGATCCGGCTCAATCAAGTTCACAAACTCCCAGCGAATCGACCGCTGCGGCAGCTTCCCCTGCAGCTTCCGCACCACGGACGACGGCGCAATCCCCTGCAGCAGCCGCCGCATCGCCCCCGGCAATCCCACGTCCACCTGCGCAATCCGCAATTCCACGTGCTCGTTTGTGCGGATCTCCGTCAGGTCCACATCGTTCACGCGCACCACTTTCCGTCCTTCGGTATCAATAATCTGCTGGTCCATCAGGTCTTTCTGCACGGCCAGCCACGCTTCATTCGGCGTGTACGCAGCCAGCGCCCGTTCGCTCACGTTCAAATCGATCCGGCCCACCGCAACCTTCGCCACCTGGTCATAACGCGCCACCAGCGGCTGAAACCTGCCGCGCGAAATCAAGAAATGGGAAATCCGATTCGGCTGCTCCGCCGGCTCCACAAAAAACTCCCGCACCCGCCCAACAAAATGCGCCTGCGAATCATAAGCCGACGCCCCCACCAACTCCGTAGCAAATAGCATGTCCTCCCCCTCCTTTCCCCTGTGGCACAGCCATTCCTGGCTGTGCTCTTGGGTTATTCTTCTCAGCGTCCTCTGCGTCTCTGCGAACTCTGCGTAATCCTTTCCTTCTTCAAAAACAAAAAGCCCGCAAACCATTCCGGCCGCGGGCGACTAACTCGAATGATGCGCATCCTTCAGTCGCTAACGCACCCTCCCAGACCTTCACCCTCCGCCCGGACTTCCAGCAAGCTAATCCCGTCCCGATCAGCCCCGGCGCACCGCGGATCGCTCGCCGGTAAAGCGGTCAAGTCGCTGCACCTCCGCCCTAAGCAACTAGGGTGAGGTTCGAGTTCGCTGGACGCGCTCATACGTAAAAAATTCACTCCGAAATTAGAGATAAGCCTGCTCCCATTCAATGTCAAGATAAATCAGCACTTCTTCAGAATATTTCGCAATTTCTCTCTCGATTTTGTAGGGCACGCCTTCTGAGGCGGGCCGTTCTTCACTTCCCCCGTCCAAACAACATATCCTTCGGCGACTCCCCCCGCCTCTTGCACTCCTCCACATACAGCACCAAATAATTCTTCAACACATAGTCCCGCGCCGAATACCCCAACTCTTTCGCCGCCCGGTCAATCGCCCCCGCCGCCCCCTCCAACTCCACAAACGTTCCAATCGGCGTTTCGTCCACTTCGATCAACAACCCCTTCGCCCAGGAATGCCTCCCGGGCAGTGTGTACGTCGTCCGGTACTTCTCATACCGGAACCACCCCCGCAGCCCCAACCCCTCAAAAATCCTCCGTATCGTAGCCCCATCCGTCAACTCCGTCTCAATCTCCTCCCGTACCTTATGCCGCCGGTCCGAAGCAGACCCCAAATCCCCGATCGCCAACTCCTCTGGAGGCGACTTGAACGTAAGCACCGTCCGCGCCACCGCCTTGCTCTTCGAGCCCTTCTTCGCTGGCGCGGGCGTTTCCGTCCGAATCCTCAGCAACTGCCCATGTTTCGCCAATCCCCCATCCGGCGTATCAAATATCAGATTCATCTCATGCATCCGCGGCGCCTTCGCATTCGCAGGCTTCGCTCCCAGCCGCTTCAACGCCCGCGCCAGCTTCTTTCCATCCCGAATCGCCAGCTTGATCTCAGTCTCAGTAGCCATTCTTAAACCTCAGTCCATTTCGCCGGCCGCGTCAAGCAGGCCAACACATTCATCCCGAACTTAGTAGCGGTCACCTTCAGTGCCTGCCCTGACGAAGGAAGGGTGACCCCGCCCTCTCCCGCAGGGCCCGCCTTCTGAGGCGGGCCGTGCCAGCCCACCGCCAAACAATACCAGCAAGCTGTAATCCCAACCCATCTTCGATTAATATGGCCTAGCGAGGGATTCCACCAGCAATCGTGTTCTTAGCTTTTTAGCGGCCGCTTTCCGAAGCGGGCGCCTTTCGTATCCCGAAACCGTTAAGGTGTGCGACCAAATTCTGAATCGGTTCTTCATCCAATGACTCCCGACTCCAACTCCACGGCGGCCCACCTCTCCCCTGAAGCCGCCACCCCCGCCAAATCCGGCCCCGCCGGACTCCAGCCCCCGCTCGCCCTCCGCGAACCCGTCGAGCACGTCATCCACTCCGACCGTCGCGTCGACCATTACGCCTGGCTCCGCGACAAAAAAGATCCCCGCGTCCTCTCCTATCTCGAATCCGAAAACGCCTACGCCGACGCCTATCTCAAATCCACCGAAGCCTTCCAATCCCGCCTCTATTACGAAATGCTCGGCCGCATTCAGCAAACCGATCTCAGCGTCCCGTACACCCTTCGCGGCTTCGAATACTACACCCGTACCGTCGAAGGCCAGCAATACTCCATCTATTGCCGCACAACAATCCACGCCCCCCACGAGCAAGTCCTCCTCGATCTCAATCAACTCGCCGAGGGCCACGCTTTCCTCGGCCTCGGTATCTTCGAAGTCAGCGACAACAATTCCCTGCTCGCCTACGCCACCGACACCACCGGCTTCCGCCAGTACACCCTCGAAATCAAGAATCTCGACGACTCCGCCAAGCTTCCTCTCCGCGTCGAGCGCGTCACCTCTGCCGCCTGGTCCTCTGACAATCGCACTCTCTTCTACGTCGTTGAAGACGAAACCACCAAACGCTCCCATCAACTCTTTCTCCATGTCATCGGCTCCAACGGTCCCGACACCCTCCTCTACGAAGAGAAAGACGAGCGCTTCCGCATCGATGTCGAGCGCAGCCGCAGCGGCGCCTATATCTTCCTCGTCGCCAACAGCCACACCACCAGCGAAGTCCGCTACCTCCGCGCCGACAGCCCCTCTCTGCCCTTCACACTCATTCACGAACGCCGTGACGACCACGAATACTACGTCGATCACCACCCCGGCAACTCCAGCGATCCCGCCGGCGGCGTCTTCTTCATCCGCACCAACGACAATGGCCGCACCTTCCGCCTAATGACCGCACCCGCCGTCGATCCTGTCCGCTCTCGCTGGCATGAAGTCGTCCCCAATCGTCCCGGCGTCATGCTCTCCGGCGTAGCTGCTTTCCGTTCTCACCTCGTTCTCGTCGAACGCGAAGATGGCCTTCCGCATCTCCGCATCTTGGATCTCACCCGAGAAGCACCCTCCGCCCTCGCCGCTTCCACCCGCATCGCCTTCGCCGAACCTGCTTACAATGCCGCCCTCGGCGCCAATCCAGAGTTCGACACATCCTTCGTCCGCCTCACCTACGAATCCTTTATCACACCGCGGTCTGTCTTCGATCTCAATATTCGGACTGGCGAACGCACCCTGCGCAAGCAGCAACCCGTCCTCGGCGGGTACGATCCCTCTCTCTACGCCAGCGAACGCCTCCATGCCATCGCCTCCGACGGCACCAAAATTCCCGTCTCCCTCGTCTATCGCCACGACACTCCCCGCGACGGCAGCGCCCCGCTCCTCCTCTACGGCTACGGCAGCTACGGCCTGTCCATGCCCATCAGCTTCAGCTCCAATCGCCTTAGCCTTCTCGATCGTGGTGTCATCTTTGCCATCGCCCACATCCGCGGCGGGGGCGAACTCGGCAAGCCCTGGCACGACGCCGGCCGGATGCATCGCAAAATGAACACCTTCACCGATTTCATCGCCTGCGCCGAAGATCTCATCGCCCTGGGATTTGCCGCGCGCAACAAGCTCCTCATCGAAGGCGGCAGCGCCGGCGGGCTGCTCATGGGCGCGGTCACCAATCTTCGCCCCGATCTCTTTCGCGCCGTCGTCAGCCACGTCCCCTTCGTCGACGTCCTCAACACCATGCTCGATCCCACTCTCCCGCTCACCGTCGGCGAATATGAAGAGTGGGGCAATCCTCAGCGCGCCGAAGACTACTTCTACATGAAAAACTATTGCCCTTACACGCGCCTCGACCGTAAGGACTATCCCGCGATGCTCATCAAAACCGGCCTCAACGACAGCCAGGTCATGTACTGGGAACCCGCCAAATACACCGCCAAACTTCGCACCCTCAAAACCGACGGCAACGTCCTCCTCCTCAAAACCAACATGGGCGCGGGCCACGGCGGAGCCAGCGGCCGCTACGACTACCTCAAAGAAATCGCCTTCGACTACGCCTTCGTCCTCTCCGAACTAGGCATCCACCAATGATTCTGTCCTCATTCATGCTAGGCCCCTCAACTTGTGAGCTTGAGGGTGCCCCATCCTTCGCGCAGTTCGCGAAGGGTGGGTTCTTACGCTCTAATGCCGCTAACTCTCTTCTCTTTCCCTCTTACCGATTACTGATTACTGTTTACTGATTACTTCCCTATGTCCGAACCCACCACACCCCTCATGCAGCAATACAACGCGGTAAAAACC
>DATLVJ010000280.1:0-6793 GCA_035577585.1 Candidatus Limnocylindrales bacterium | reverse complement strand
GTAGGGGATGGGAAAATTCAGGGTATCGGCGGGAATCGGTTGATGAGGTAGCGGCCCGCCTAAGAAGCCAGGCCCTACAAACTAAAGAATAGTTGCCGAGCCAGGAATCACCCCGGATATCCCGCAGGATGGAGCGGCGGTGGGTGGCCACAGGAGCGGCGCAGGGAATTTGGGTTAGAAGACGCGGCCGAGTTGAAAGAACCATTTTTGGTGGCCGGTGTCGCCGACACTGCCGCCGATGAGAATGGGGCCGAAAAAGGTTTCGGCGAGTATGCCGCCGGCGGCATCGCCGGAAAGCCGGGGGGCGGGGAAGGGGTCGCCGTACATTTTGCCGACCTCGGCAAAGCCGGTGAGGTAAACCTGTTTGCCGACGAACGTAGGCAGTGTGAAGACTTTGTGGAGGTAGCCGGTGCGGCCGATGAAATATTGATTGCCGAGGAGCTCGTTGAGGCCGTAGGCGCTGAGGCGTCCGACACCGCCAAGAAAATAGATGGGCGCGCCGGGAGAGGAGTGTCCGAAGGTGGAGGCGCCTTCGGCGGTGAAGAAGAGAGAGCCGCGCGAAGAGACGGGCTGGAAGTATTGGGTGAGGAGTTCGAGCGATGGGTAGGCGTGAGTGGAGATGGGAGTTGTGTCGAACCACTCGAAATTCGCTTTGAGAAAGATGCCGCGGGTGGGGATGACGGCTTCGTTGGTGTGATCGAGAGTGTAGCGCGCGTGAAAGGCGCCAACTCGGCCGCTGGTGGAGGGGAAGTCTGGCGCGCCGAGGCGCAGGGCGTAGTCCTGATAGCCGACGCCGTAGCCGACGCGGATCTCGTTAAAGCGGCTGGTGGAATAGCCGAGGTCGACGCCGCCAAGCACGTTATCGAGGCGATAGATGGCGCGCGGGTCGGAATTCTTGTACACCTTGAAATTGGTTTGGGCGGCGTTGACGTAAGGCGCGAAGAACCATTTTCCCAGCGGCCGGAAGGGACGGTAAAGCTCGGTGGCGATGCCATAGGTGGCGCCAAATTGCAGGTCGGTCCGCCACTCGGAGCGATAGCCCCAGACGTCCATCGCAGTGAGGCGGGCGCCCATGGTGAAGTCGACGTCCTGCGGCTCGCTGCCATTGATTTCAACAGAGGGGAGAAGGAACGGCGGGGCATAGGTTTTTTCGTGGACGCGAATGGAAAGACCGTTCTGGTCACCGTCGGTGATGACGGAATAGGTGATGCTGTCGTAGCGCCCAACACCTGTGAGGCGTGTGAGGACGTGGTCGAGCGCTTTGGTGTCGAGGGGCTTGCCGACAAAGCTTTTGAGCAAATGCTCGATATTTTTTTTGCCTTCGGGATCTACGCCTTCGACACGGATGAACTCGGGCGCACCCGGCGCCCCGCGCATGCGGGATTTTTTCTGCTGGAGGTATTCGGCCCAGGCGGCATCGTCGAGCGAATAGGCTTTCAGGATTTGGGCTTTTTCCTGGGCGGCGTCATACCCGCGCTGGACGAGTTGTTCGATCTTTTGATAGTCGGTGGAGGAAAATTCCGCAACATTGGCGTTCACAATCAGGTCGGCGCCTGCCATCCCGCGAATTTCGGTTTCCGCAATCAGCAGGGCCACCGAGCGGCTGAGTACGGAAAAGGCGCCCTTAATCTCGTTCGCGCTGGCCGGGGAAAGTTGCAGATGGACGGCAATGACCACGTCGGCGCCCATTTTGCGGACGACGTCGGTGGGGAGATTGTCGACCAGGCCGCCATCGACAAAAATTTTGTCACCCTGGCGGACGGGAGCGAAGACCCCGGGAATGGAAATGGTGGCGCGCATGGCATCGGAGAGCGAGCCAGATTGGAAGACGTAGGCTTTGCCGGAAATGAGTTCTGTGGAAACGCAGCGGAAGGGAATCGGGAGATCGTCGAAGGAAGGAATGCTGGAGTAGTCGATGGTTTCGCGATCGATCAGCAGATTGATCTGGTGGCCGGTGTTGAGTCCTGGAGGAAGCGCGGCACCGTGTTTGAGCCCGACTTGAATGGAATTGGGGACGGCCCGCGCATCTTGCTTGCGGCGGAGAGAGAGGTCTTCGTAGGGGGTGCCGCCACCGAGGAGGAGCGGCCAATTTGCGGTGTGGAGGATTTCCTGCAATTGATTCGCGGGCTTGCCAGTGGCGTAGATTCCGCCGACGAGGCCGCCCATGCTGGTGCCGGCGAGATAGTCGATTGGAATGTGGTGCTCTTCAAACCATTTGAGGACGCCGACGTGAGCTTCGCCGAGGGCGCCGCCGCCTTCGAGGGCGATACCGATTTTAGGGCGAGCGACGGCGGGGGTTGGCTTGGTGTCTGGCGCGGTGCTGGTGGAGTTTTGCAGCGGAGGCGCGGTGGGAGGCGGCTCTTGCGGGAGACAGGGACACGTCAGGCAAAGAGCGAAAAGCGCTGAGAGTGGTAGGCGCACGGTGGATCCCCTTCTGGTTGTCGGCTTGGCTGAGGAAATCTCTTCGCTCTCAATGTTACCTGTGTTTGGGAGCGTGGCAAGTGACTTGGGTGAATGGAGCGATTTGTGCGGACTTCGCAGGCAGGTGGCGAATTGGCGTCCTGACGGCGCGGAGGAGTTGCCGCGACAATTCCGGGGGACTAGGGTTGAAACCGGGCACAGAAAGCTCGCATCCAAGTGGTAGAACGCGGATTGGATAATTTAGAGATGGGCCAGACAATTCCCAATTTGCCGCCGGTGCTGGAGCCGCTGCCGCCGCTCGAGGAGCCCAAGGTGAGCGTGTTGCGCTGGGTGTTCCGCTTCCTGCGCTGGTCCACCTATCTTGCTACGCTCGTTACCCTGCTACTTTTGCTGCATAAGACGCCGGCGCCGGTGGTGGCTTCCACGCCGCAGGCCGCGGCAAGCGCCGAGCAGAAAGTTTTTCAAGCTGAGCAGAGCGTATCGCTGGGGCAGCCTGCGACGTTGCGGCTGGATGAGACGGAATTGAATTCTTATCTGGCCAACCATTTGGATTTGGCGGCCCAGGCGGCAACACCTGCTCCCTCCGGTGGGGCGGGGACTTCGACGGACGCAGAGGTAGAGCAAGTGCGCTCTTCGGTGCGGGACGTAAAAGTGCAGATGGAAGGGGATCAGGTGCATGCGTACCTGGTGTTCGATCTGCATGGAAAAGAGATGAGCCTGGATCTTGTGGGGAAGCTCGGTGCGGCCGACGGGTATTTGAAATTCGAGCCGGTCAGCGGGCACATCGGATCGCTGCCGATTCCGCAGTCGGCGCTGGAGAGCGCAGTGAAGCAATTGATGGAGTCGCCGGTGAACCGCGAGAAGCTGAGATTACCTTCGAATGTTTCCGATTTGCGGATTGAAAACGGTGAACTGGTGACGACTTACCACTGAAGAGAATTTCCTTCCTTTACTTCTTAGCCACGAATTACCGCTGCCCAATAAATCCACAGCGCCGTGCAGATGCCCAGGGACAGCCTTGCGTCGATGAAGGCTGCAAGCGTAGCAAGAAGGTAGAGCGGGGGGCCGAGGCGGTAATTGCGGTGGGTGTTCTCGATGAAACGCGCGGATGCGTTTTTGGAGAGCAGGTGCGGGCGGAATGCGCCATAAATGAATATGGAAAAACAGATGGCGACGAGGACAAAGCTGCCGGCGTAGAACGCAGCGGCCATTTTCGCGGCGGGCGTCTGCAGGTAGGCGGCGAGGACGGAAGTAGGGTAGGGAACGAAAGTGATTAAAAGGAGAAGGCAGCCGTTGCTGAAGTGCAGGCGCGAGTCTGTGCGGTGGACGTTGCGGAGGATGGCGTGGTGATGCATCCACATGATGAGGATGGTGAAGAAACTGGTGACCAGGGCGAAATAGCTGGGCCAAAGCTGCAGCAGGGCTTTGCCCAACGTGGCGGAGTTTGCGGTTCCAGGCGGGAGGGTGGGGACTTTCAGTTCGAGAACGAGAAGAGTGATGGCGATGGCGAAGACGCCGTCGCTGAAAGCTTCGAGGCGGCCGGTTTCTTTTTCGCCCTGAATGTCGATTTGCGATTCCATGGGAGATGGGCTCAAGACCGGGTAACAGGGTAGCAGCGATGAGGAGGAAATCGAAGCGATTGAGACCGGAATTGCAGGGTCGTTCGGAATGGGCAACCCTAAGATCGCCGCTACTGGGGTGGGGAAACCTTACTGGAATTGTGTAGGGATGCGGAGGGCGGAGTATACTAGGCCACCGGATTATAGCGGGGGCTTCGTGGACGACGAGAAATTTGACGGGAAAAAACGCGATTGCGAACTGGGGATGGATCGTGAGATCACCCGGCGCGATTTTCTGAACGGCGTGGCGATGGGAACGGGCGGGGCGCTCCTTGGCGCAGCTCTCGGAGCGAAACAATTGCTGGCCGCGGCGGCGTTGGACGAATTTGCGCCGGAGAAGGCTCCCGATTATTACCCGCCATCTCGCACCGGTATTCGTGGCAACCATGATGGGTCTTTTACCTTTGCGCATCGGATGCGTGACGGCGAGGCGGTGAGCTCGCTGGGCGATGCCATTCACACCGGTGAAAGCTACGATCTGGTGATTGTGGGGGGAGGAATCAGCGGATTGGCCGCGGCGTACCGCTTCCGGCAACAGGCGGGGCGCAACGCGAAGATCCTGATCCTGGACAATCACGATGACTTCGGGGGGCACGCGAAACGCAATGAGTTTCAGGCCGGTGGACGTATGGTTCTGTCGTATGGCGGGACGCAATCCATCGAGAGCCCAGGACGTTACAGCGCCGAGGCGAAAACTCTGCTGAAGGAAATTGGCATCGAGACGCAGAAATTCTACAAGGCCTATGACGCAAATCTTTACGCGAAGCGGGGGACGGCGGCTTTTTTCGACAAGGAGACATTTGGGGAAGATCGGCTGGTGACGGGCATGAACACCACGCCATGGCCGGAATTCCTGGCGAAGGCGCCGCTCACTGAGCCTGTGAAGAAGGAGATCGCCCGGGTTTACACGGAGAAGATGGACTATCTGCCGGGGATGACGCAAGAGCAGAAGGTAGCGGCGCTGAGCAAAATCAGTTACTCGGATTATTTGACCAGGTACTGCCGGCTGATTCCGGAAGCGCTGCCGTTTTTCCAGACTTTTACCCACGACCTTTTTTGCGTGGGGATCGAGTCCGTTCCCGCGTTCTTGTGCTACGAAGCGGGCGACGACTATGGTTCGTTCACTTATCCGGGGTTTGACGGGCTGGGGTTACCGGAGCGCGAGAAGGAAGAGCCGTACATTTTTCATTTTCCCGACGGCAACGCTTCGGTGGCACGGCTGCTGGTGCGTTCGCTGATTCCTGACGCGGTTCCCGGGTCGTCGATGGAGGATGTGGTGACGACGCGGGCGAATTATGCGGCGCTCGATCGGGCGGCAAACGCGGTAAGGATTCGGCTGAACAGTACGGTTGTGAATGTGAAGCATCTTGGCGCGAAGGACGCTGCAAAGGAAGTGGAAGTGTCCTATATGCGCGGGGGCAAGCTGACTACGGTGAAAGGGAATCACTGCGTGCTGGCGTGCTTCAACGTGATGATTCCCTACATTTGCCCGGAGCTTCCCGATTCGCAGAAGGAAGCGCTTTCGTACCTGGTGAAGGCGCCGCTGGTTTATACGCATGTGGCGCTGCGAAACTGGACTTCGTTTGCGAATCTGGGGATTCACCAGATTGTGGCGCCGGGGGGATATCACACGTATACAGGACTGGATTTTCCCGTGAGCCTTGGGAACTATCAGTTTCCGGGCAAGCCGGAGGAGCCGGCGGTGCTTTTCATGTTGCGCACACCGTGCAAGCCGGGGCTGCCGGTGCGAGAGCAGAGTCGCGCGGGGCGGACGGAACTGCTGCAAACGCCGTACAGCAAATTTGAACGGAATATTCGCGAGCAGTTGGGGCGAATGCTTGGCGGCGCGGGCTTTGACCCAGCAAGGGATATCGAGGGCATCACTGTGAACCGGTGGGCGCATGGATACGCCTTCACGCCGTTCGGGCTGGATCTGCCGGAGTGGAAAGTGGGACATCAGCCGTGGGTCTTGGGGCGCCAGCCTTTTGGACGCATTGCGATTGCAAATTCTGATGCAGGCGCGAGCGCTTATATGGATACTGCGATCGATCAGGCGTTTCGCGCGGTCGGCGAGATCCTCGGGCGTTAATTCTTCAGAAAAATCCGCGAAGGCCGGCCGCATGAAGCTGGGCGGATGGCCTACTATCGTTACAGATTCCAGGTACATCCGATGAAGCTAGAGAGGGTGCCCCCGATGAAGAAAATAATGGTTTTGGGCGTTGCTCTTTTAATGGCGAGCGCCCTGAATTCCGTCCGAGGGCAAGGCGGTGCGAACGATGAGGCGGGGCGCATTCAAGCGCTGGAACTTGCCTGGAACCACGCGCTGGAGGGAAAGGATTCGAAGGCGCTGGATATGCTGTTGGGGAACAACATGGTGTCCGTGGATATTGACGGAAGCATTATGAACAAAGGCGAATTTCTGGCGAGCATCAAGGCGCCGGATTACCAGCCGTCACAGGCGGTGATCGAGCAGAGCAAAGTACAGATGTACGGCGATGCGGCGGTGGTGGTAGGTGTGTTTCGAGTGAAAGGCACAGAGAAGGGTAAACTATACGTGCGCCGGGAGCGATTCGTGGACACGTGGATCAAGACGAACGGCACCTGGCAGTGCGTCGCGACAACCAGCGCGTTGATCACCGCGAAGCAGCCTGGGGACTAAGAGCGTTTTGTCAGATTGTCCCGGTTTCCGTTCGCATTCTGATTACAGCCTTTAATTCTGGGCGTTGCAAGGAGAGGGAAATGTCCGTACTGCG
>DATLVJ010000279.1:0-4532 GCA_035577585.1 Candidatus Limnocylindrales bacterium | reverse complement strand
GCGAACGTACGCATGCGCCTGCAGCAGGGTGTGAGCGCCATAGCCGACGGGAACATCACGCTGGCGGGGACGACTCGCGCGAGCCTGGTATCGGGTATGTTGACAATTGGCCGGCTTACTTACGCGCCGCAGAGTGACTTCGGACTCGCGTTAACGCGGGTTGCCCCGCCTATGGAGGTGCCGAGCGCGCCTTCGCCGCTGCTGCAGAACATGAAGCTAGACATACGAGTGCGCACATCTCCTTCCATTTCTCTCCAGTCCGCGCTTGCACAGAACCTGCAAGCTGACGCGGATCTTCATATTCGCGGAACGGCCTCGCAAATCGGCGTAGTCGGAAGAGCTTCGATTACGGCAGGCCAGATCGCCTTCTTCGGCGCCACGTATACCGTGAATTCCGGAACTATCTCATTTTATAATCCGCTCCGCATCGAGCCCGTGCTCAACCTGAGTCTCGAGACTGAGGCCAAGGGAGTCAATGTTGTGCTGACAGTGACGGGTCCGCTCGATAATATGAAACTCTCCTACACGTCGGACCCGCCGCTCCAGTTCCAGGAAATCGTGGCACTGCTGGCTACTGGAAAGGCCCCCACCTCAGACCCGACGCTTCTGGCCAATCAACCTTCGCAACCCTCACAGAGCTACCAACAGATGGGCGAATCGGCGCTCGTCGGCAAAGCCCTGGCGGACCCAATCGCCAGTCGCCTGCAACGGGTATTCGGGGTCACCCAGTTGAAAATTGACCCGACGTTTGCCAGCGGATCTGCGCTGCCACAGGCCCAGATCGCCCTGCAACAGCGAATCGCCACCAACATTACCTTCACCTACGTGACGCCGCTCAACGATCCAAATACTCAAATCATACGCGCGGAGTGGACGATGAACCAGCAATGGTCCGCTGTCGCCACCCGGGACCAGAATGGGATCTTTAGCATCAATCTCCTCTACAAGAAGCAGTTTCGGTGAAGGCAGGGAGAGAAATAGGAGTAGGCGGCTGATGGGATGTATTGGATGGTTGTGCATGCCGAGTCGACTCCTGGACGGCCGTGCTTCTGACCCCCATGCCAAGGGGAGTCATGCATCGTGGGGATTTTCCTTCGTTGAGACAAGGCTACGGCATGTCTAAACAGTCCGTCTTGGGTCTGCACGCCTTTTTTCATGTTATCCCGCGTCATCTCCGGAACTCTGGCTGGCTACTCTGCAAGCGATTGCTAAGAGTCTTTAAAGAGGCGGCCGCCGAGTGGAACCAGGATAACGGCGCACGCCTCAGCGCCGCGCTCGCATTTTACATCCTGTTGTCCCTAGCGCCTGTTCTTGTCGTTTTTATCGCTGTGCTGGCGCTCGTTTATGGGAAAGAAGCCGCTCGCGGCCAGCTAGTGGGAAAAATCCAGGGCTTGGCCGGCCGCAGCGCAGCAGCGGCAATTCAGGAGGTGGTCAAGAGCGCCAGGCAGCCCGGAACGGGCACGGTTGCAACATTACTTGGTGTGGTAACAGTGGCGCTTGGAGCATCTTCGGTTGTTGTGGAGTTGCGCGATGCGCTGAACACAATCTGGCATGTTCACCGCGACTGTGGCAACAGAGGTCTCGCTCGCATCACGCGGTTGCTAACCAAACGATTCTTTTCATTCACGATGATGGTCGGCGCCGGCGTGCTGCTCCTGGTTTCTCTCGTCCTGGATGCATGGATCGCAGCGATGGAGAAATTATTGGGCTCATTCCTCCCAACTCCAGAACCGGTGTTGCATCTCGCAACGTTCCTCATCTCCTTCCTTGTGATTACGTGCCTGTTCGCAGCCATTTACAAATTGCTTCCAGACACCCGCCTCGAGTGGCGCGACGTAGCGGTTGGAGCACCGGTCACTTCGTTGATCTTCACCGCGGGCAAGCAGGTCGTCGGGCTCTATTTGGGAAAAGCCAGCCTCGAGTCAAGTTACGGCGCAGCCGGTTCGCTTGTCATACTGCTCGTGTGGGTGTATTACTCGGCACAACTCTTCTTCTTTGGCGCGGAATTCACGAAGGTTTATGCGAACACCTTCGGCTCTCACTCAGGCGGCCGTGCAGAAAAGTAACAACGCCTCATACGTATCTCAGTGACAGCATTTGGATTAGTTGCCATCGGCACCTTCGCCTGCGCCAGCCTGTGGCGCTGGGCGATCGCGATTGGCACGTAAGATGCTTCACGAATTCCAAGCATGGCCAACCCAATTCATTGGGCTGCGCAAGCCGTTCGAGGTGATACTGGATCATAATGCTCTTTCCGCATCCAATATAGTTTGGTCCTTTTCTCCGCGCCGATTTGCCACCTTTCCTGATCACGGATGAGTGTGAGCTGTTCTTGCGCCTCACCCATCGAGACCTGAGGTCCTGCCGTTTGCCACCGTTTACGAAACGTTGCGACGGCATGGTCGCTATCGACAACATCCACGCTGATGTTCTTGATGGAGCAGACGATCATCCTTCCATATCTCGCATGATCTTGTGCTATGGCGGCACGAACCGTGGCACGCGTAACATCCACCTTAGTGAAATACGTGCTCATCTTCGGCGCATAAAAATCACCAACGTCATCGACGTTCGTGCTCTTTTCCGCATCTGCCCATTTCAGCAGGAACAGGCGGACCTGCCGACCCGTCTCAGCCGCGAGATACTGGTTTTCAGTCGCCTTCGGGGACTGCACCGTAAGCATTGTTTCGGGGGGTTGTACCGCTGAGGCTTCAGCCGGCTGCAGCTCGGGGGCCAATTGGCTTGAACTAGGCTCAGGTACTTGCTGTGCCAACTGTCGGGGTGCGGGAGTAGCGAGTCGCATCCTTATTGCGTAATACCCAAGCATTCCGCACATGGCTGCAAGCAATATGGCCCCAACAATAAAGCTCAACTTCCGACTCTTCCGTTCTTCCGGCGGCTGCTGGGCGAGGAACGACCTACGGGCAAACGGCCCAATGGGCTCGAACTTAGACCGAGACTCTGGCGCTTTGCCGGCTAGCAGTGGAGGATCTACGAAACAAACTGGTTCGGCTTCACGGGGAACCGATGCAGTTGGCTCTCCATCTTCGGAGGCTGGTTGAGTGGGAGGAAAGTGTTCAAGCCTGCGTTTGTGGGACGGGGTTAGAACAGACTCTTTAGGTTCCGTTGCAGCCACGCTGCGAGCAGAAGGAGATTGCGTTCCATCGTGCTCGACAGACACTGCCGACACAACCTCACGGGAGGTACTATCATTGCCGGGCTCGAAAGTGGGATTCCAATATTGCTGTTCGATCCCACTAAATGGTATTTCCGTCCGGGCGGGGGAGGCTCCTTTAATCAGCGGCTCAGCCGATGTTGGTCGGCGGAGACTTGACGCCCGGCTATCGAACGCGAAGTAGGTCACTTGCGGTACTTCTCGAAATTTCCCGTCGTCCCGTATGAACAATTTCGTCTCGTACGGTTGAGACCGGGCAGGCTTAATCAATAGAATGACATGGCCGTCCTGGTGCAATTCGGTTTCGAGCAACTCGCGATCGTCCTTGCTGAGTGCAAACTCCTCACGGCTGTCAGTTCGATACCAGCCGACAATCGCAAACTCCTCACGTTGACGGATACGCCGTACTGCCTCGCGCCAAGCGATGCGATCACTATCAGATAAACGATAGAGTGGTCCGAAGCGGTGTTCACACAGAACCGGCTCGAAATCATCAACTACGATTTCATTTTCCTCATTCCTGCCAAGTAGAATACCTCCTACCTCAGCCGGGCGACCCCTTCCGGGGATTGCATCGAACCCCTTCAGAACTTCGGCAGAGATGCCGTCTACAACCAGCGAAGAAACACGAGTCTCGATCGACCCAGGCGCCTGCCAGGAGGCGTACGAGCGTGCCAAAAGGTTCGCGAATGTAAGTTTTGACACAGCACCCTCACTAATTGCTGGAGTGGCAACCATTGCTTTTACACAATCGTAAAGACCTTGGCAAGTCGAAAGTTTCCTCCGCGCTGAAAACATGTGATGTGTCACTCTATTGGACCAACTCCGTCAATCCCCTGCGGCAGCCCGCCGGGCCAGGCCCGAATTGTCCGAGTGCGCCGAAGGTGTATGATTCGCTGTAACGGAGGGAGCCATGCAGCAACACGAAAACGATACTCGAACGTATGATCTTGCCTCGTTCGTACTCCGAAACCATGCCTTGCACCTGAAGCAGCAGGTCGTCTTCGATGCGATCTATGCCCGTGTCGCCGGTTTTCTACACGGCATTTTGTCAATTTTTTTTGTGCAAAATGCGGATTTTGTGATATAGTGCTCGACCATAGCTACTTGCTCACCCTCCAGGGAGGTAGGAACCTCTGGAACCTCCCCGCGCTGGACAGGCAGCTTTTTCCAATCTGGTGTTTTTTGGAAGGAGCAGCCCATGAGGCGAATTATCGAGACAACATTTAATTTAAGGCGGCGTGCGCCGGTACTGCGGCGTGGGTTTCTCCAAACCGCAGCCGGAACTGTCCTCGGCTCGGGGCTTTGGACACCCGTGCGCGCGGATGAAGATAAGGATCATGACAATAAGGATGTG
>DATLVJ010000278.1:0-2793 GCA_035577585.1 Candidatus Limnocylindrales bacterium | reverse complement strand
ACGGATTGTGGTGCGGGCCGCGCCGTTGGGGGCGCTGGGAGGGATGGCGTTCACGGTGGGAAGCTACGGCGTCGCGTCGCTGGCGAACCTGCTGAAGCTGATGGGAACGTTTTATTTGTCGAGCTTCTTGTTTGTGGTGGTGGTGCTGGGAATCATCGCGCGGCTGGCGGGGTTTTCGATTTTCCGGTTTTTGGCGTACATCAAAGACGAGTTGCTGATTGTGCTGGGAACGAGTTCTTCGGAAACGGTGCTGCCGGACATGATGCGGAAGCTGGAGGGATTGGGAGCTTCGCGGTCGGTGGTGGGGCTGGTTTTTCCAACGGGCTACGTTTTCAATACGGATGGGACGAATATCTATCTGACGCTGGCGGCGTTGTTTCTGGCGCAGGCTACGAATACTCATCTTTCGCTGGGGCAGATCAGCGGGATCTTGTTGTTCGCGCTGGTGGCTTCGAAGGGCGGATCCGGGGTCACGGGAACGGGATTTGTGACGCTGGCGGCGATTTTGGCGGCGGTGCCGTCGATTCCGGTGCAGTCTCTGGCGTTGCTGGTGGGGATTGAAAAATTCATGAGCGAGTGCCGGGCGCTGACGAACGTGGTGGGAAACGGAGTGGCGACGCTGGTGGTGAGCCGCTGGCAAGGCGAACTGGACGTGGAGAAGATGCGCCGGGTGATGGAGAAGCCGCCAGAGAACTCTGAAACGAATTCCGCGTAAAAGACGTTACACTATCGGGAAACGCTTGCTGCTTGCGAGCGAATTGCAATTTCTTACCTGGGGGATTTATGCCCGCCACTGCGATGGATCGTCGAACATTTTTAAGAGTTTCGGCTGTGAGCGGAGGAGGATTTTTGTTGGCCTGCCACTTGCCGGGGATTGCGGATGCGCTGGCTGGGCAAGCAGCCGCGGGGCAGGCTCCTGCTGCTGCGTTTATTCCAACCGCGTTTGTGCGCGTGGCGGCGGATGGGATTGTGACGATTACGGCGAAGAATCCGGAGATCGGGCAAGGCGTGAAGACGCACCTGCCGATGCTGATCGCGGAAGAGTTTGATGTGGACTGGAAGGATGTGCGAATTGAGCAGGCTGACCTGGATGAGACGAAGTATGGGGTGCAGCGTGCGGGTGGCAGCACAGCTACACCGATCAATTGGGATCCGTTGCGGAGAGTGGGAGCGGCTTGCCGGCAGATGTTTGTTGCGGCGGCGGCGCAGACGTGGGGAGTGCCGGATTCGGAGTGCGAGACTTCATCCGGGAAAGTGACGCATTCAAGTTCGAAGCGGAGTTTGGCGTATGGCGCGCTCGCGGCAAGAGCCGCGACGATGCCTGTGCCGGACTTGAAGAGCGTGGCGCTGAAGGATCCGAAAAATTACAAGATTATCGGCAGGGCGACGATGGGCGTGGATGTGCCGTCGATCGTGGCTGGGAAACCGATTTACAGCATTGATTTCCGGGTGCCGGGAATGTTGTGGGCGGTATATGAGAAGTGTCCGGTGTTTGCAGGGAAAGTGGTGAGCGCGAATGTGGAAGAGATCAAGGCGCTGCCTGGCGTGAAGCAGGCGTTCGTGGTGGAAGGGACAACGGAGCTTTTGGGATTGCATGCGGGCGTGGCGATTCTGGCGGAGAGCTGGTGGCAGGCGAACAGTGCACGGAAGAAACTGCAGATCAAGTGGGACGAGGGCGCAACCGCGCAGCAGAGCAGCGCAGGATTCTTGCGGCGTGCGCAGGAACTTTCGAAACAGGCGCCGGCGGTGATGATGCGGAAGGACGGCGACGCGGAGAAGGAGCTGCAATCGGCGGCCAAGGTCGTTGAGGCGGAGTATGAGTACCCGTTTATCGCGCACGCGCCGATGGAGCCGGAGAATTGCCTGGCGCATTTTCACGATGGGAAGCTGGAGTTCTGGTCGCCCAGCCAGACGCCGGAGGCGGGACGGCTGCAGGTGGCGAAGGTGCTGGGGATTCCGCACGACGACATCATTGTGCATTTGAAACGAGCGGGCGGCGGATTTGGACGGCGGCTGACGAACGATTACATGCTGGAAGCAGCGGCGATCGCGAAGCAGGCGGGCGTTCCGGTGAAGCTATTGTGGACGCGCGAGGACGATTTTCATCACGATCACTATCGGCCAGCGGGATTTCATTTCCTGAAAGGCGGAGTGGACGCATCGGGAAAAGTGGTGGCGTGGAAAAATCATTTTGTGACGTTTGGAGAGGGCGAGACGTTTGCGCCATCGGCAAATATTCCGGGGAACGAGTTTCCGGGAACGTTTTTGCCGAATTTTCATTTTGGGGCTTCGCTGATGCCGCTGGGCGTGCCGACGTATGCGCTGCGGGCACCGCGGAGCAATGCGTTTTCGTGGGTGTTCCAGTCGTTCACCGATGAACTGGCGTATGCAGCAGGAAAAGATCCGATGGAATTTCGGCTGGAATTGCTGGGACTGCCGCGGATCACGACACCGGATATAAAGCCAGATCCATTTTCCAGCAGCATGGATGGGGCGCGAATGCAGGGGGTGGTACGGCTGGCGGCGGAGAAGTCGGGATGGGGCAAGCGGAGTTTGCCGAAAGGCACGGGAATGGGCGTGGCGTTCCAGTTTTCACACCGCGGATATTTTGCGGAGGTGGTGGAGCTGAGCGTGGACACGAAGAATGCGGTAAGGGTGAACAAGATTTGGGTGGCGGGGGATATCGGCAGCCACGTTATCAATCCTGGGAATGCGGATAATCAGGTGCGCGGGGCGGTGCTGGAGGGATTGAGTTCAGTGATGAGTTATGAAATTACGATCGACCGGGGACGC
>DATLVJ010000277.1:0-6793 GCA_035577585.1 Candidatus Limnocylindrales bacterium | reverse complement strand
TTTCTGTTCGCATTGCTCCAGTTTGAAGTCGGTGAGAATCCTTCGCCGTATTCGGCTGTCGCGCATCGCTTCGCAGGGTTTTCCTACAGCCTTTACGTCCTGCACTTTCCGTTTCTGCTTTTCTTCCGCTCATGGCTCGTTCCGGCGGAACGCTGGCAGCCGACTCTCCTTCACCTGCTCTCCGCTGCAACCGTGGGTGCGGTGAGTGTGTTCTATGCCTGGTTAGTCTCACGCGTCACGGAAGCCAGGACAGACGTCGCAAGAGTGTGGGTAAATCGCTTCCTGAATCCGGCCGGGAATTTCGGCGCTCCGCCCGCCCGGTGATTCCAGGCTGGCAACCAGCCTGCGATTTTTTTCGAGTGTAGGCTAGTGCTTCTTGCTGGCTGGAACGGCGGAAGTGGTAGTGTTGCCGTTCAGCAATTGCAGGGTGACGGTCTTGGTTTGACTTTTCCCCAGCGGAATATTGCGCTCCCAGTCGGAATACGCGCCGTTACGGGAAGCCCTTAGGTCGTAGCTCTCCTGCTTCAATCCGGTGATAAAGAACTTTCCAGACTTGTCCGTATGTACAGCGCGCGGCTTCAATCCACTGGAGGTCTCGCACGTCACGCTGGCATTCGCCACCGGCCTCCCATCCGCGTCCAGCACCGTTCCGGTGATTGTTGCGCCCGTTTTCTTCTTGCTCTGCGCATGAATGTCCTGTGCGAAGAGCATGGATACGCCGAGTATCAGTGAAAAAATCAATTTGAGTTTCATGAGCCACACACTCCTGCGCGCGTGATTCCAGTGTAATGCTTTTCCTCGGCTGGTTGCCGTTCCCGCGTCGGTTTGTGACGCAGTTCGCAACTGGCTGGCCGTACAGCGGCCGTCCAGTTTGCTGATGCGCCGAACTTGAATTGTGGGGATTTTATTCGCTTCAGGGAAGTTTCAAATCAATGGCGTACACGTCCACATCGCCGTGATCCACGGTTACATATACGGACCCATCCGGGCTCAATCCCGTAAAAATGCACCGCGCCGCGCCGGAACTCAGCAAATCGCCGAACCGTGTAACCCTCTCTGCCTCGCGTGTCGCCATTGGCACACGGAATACCGACTCTTCCACCTCATCCGTATCCTGGAAATACAGCGCATCTCCGCCCGGCGACCAACGCAGCGTAGACGGAAAGTTCGCTTCCGCCAGCACCGACCACTTCAGTAGTTTGCAGTCGTACAGGAAAATCTGTTTTTTCTTCGGGCTCAAAGCGGCAATGTATCGCCCGTCCGCCGACCAGCGCGGCTCAATCAATCCTTCCGATCCGGGGATCGCAGACAGGCGCCCCGATTCCAGGTCCAAAATCCGGATTGTCGACTCGCCGCCTGTTGCCGTGTCCTGCACGTCCAGCACGATCTGTCGCCCATCTGTCCGCCAGTCGCCGGAAACGGACGCCCACCGATTGCCCAGCGGCAGCACGGTTTTCGGAGATCCGCCTTGCGCCGATACAATGTATAGCCGCGGTTGCTTGTCCAGCAAAAATCCCGTGAACAAAATCTGTTTCTGGTCAGGTGACCAGTGCGGCGCGAATGCGCCCGTGGCCCCGGCCATCAATTGCAGCCGATTGCTTCCATCGATCCGGCTCTTCCACAACGTCCCGTTTTCCCGCGCCGCATATACAACCCACTGTCCGTCCAGCGAAAAATCCATATCCGTGGCGCCGGATTCCGCCAACATCGCCGTCTTCGTCAATGTTTTGGGGTCGATTCGGAGCAACTGATATTCATTGTGCGAGCCGATCGCAAACACCCGAGACCCGCTCGCCGTCGCCGTCGGATGATCAAACGCGATCGGGCCTTTCGTCAATTGCAACGGCTCGCCGCTCCGCCAACCGAACCATCCCCTCTTCTCTTCCATCAGCCACAGATTAGCCTGCGTATCCACCGCCAGATTCGCGCGTAAATCCTGCCCCGTCGAAAATGCGAAGTAGTCCCCGCCAGCCAGCCAGGTGCCGCTCCCTTCGTGCGGTCCGCCTTCTTCGCCGGGCAACACGCGGCGCAGCGATTTTCCGTCCGTCCCGATCTCCCACATCGAGTCGGTTCCTTCCACCAGATTGCTCTGCGTGAAGCGAAGCCTCTTCCCATCGGGCGACCAAAGCAAGGAATGGGGCGCCAGCTTGAATCGCGCTACTTCGTGCGCCTCGCTCCCTTGCGTGTCGGTAATCAGAATCGTCTCGCCGCGCACGAACGCGATCATGTCGCCTTTTGGCGACCATACCGCTTCCTTCGCCATCACGTCCCCAACGCGTCGCGGCGCTCCGCCCTGCACCGGCCAATACCACAACGCCGTCTCTTCTCCCTCATGCATGAATTGGCCAATCAGGAATTGCGTGTGGTCGGGCGACAGATCAAATATTCGCGTGTTGTCAAATGGCGTTGGCGTGCGCTGAATGTTTCCGCCTTCCACCGAAGTCTCCATCAGGTTCCAGCCGGTGACATCGCGTACCACAAAATAAACCCGGCTTCCGTCCGTAACCAATTTTCCCCACGGGTCTACCTGCCCGGTATGGGTCAGTTGGCGAACCGACAACACCTTCGGCTCAGGCCGCGGCCAAAAGAAAATAACCGCCACCGCCATGACCCCGGCCGCCACCGCGGAAACCTGCCGCCACGTCGGCCTTTTCTTCAGGACCCCTGCTGCGCGTTCTCTCGGTTGTGCTTGCGCCGCCGGGCCATACCCGTCCAGTGGAAGTTCCACTGCTTCGCGCTCGCCTTCGCTCTCGATCCGGATCGCCGTCATCAGCGGAGAAGGCTCCAGCTCCATAATCTCCACCGGCGCGATGAATCTGTATCCGCGGCGAGGCACGGTTTCAATAAACACCGGGTTTTCCGCGTTGTCATTCAGCGCGGCCCGCAGCTTCATCAAGGCCGTGTTCAGGCTCCCGTCAAATTCGACGAAGGTTCCTTCGGGCCAAATTCTCTTCCGCAAGTCCTCGCGCGAAAGAACTTCCCCCGGTGTCTCCAATAGCAATGCGAGGATTCGAAATGGCTGCTCCTGTAGCCTTACAGGAGTGCCTTGGCGGCTCAGTGTCCCCTGTTCCAGGTTCACTTCGAAGAGTCCAAAGCGATATAGCCGTCGGTCTTGTTGTGAAGTTGTGTCCACTGGATGCGCTGCTTCCTTTTATTCAGCTGATACTACACCCGAATCACAGTTGATAGGAAGCCATATCTTTATCGAAATTCAAGAGTTAATGGTTCATAAATGAACCACCGGCAGTTCGTTTGACGTGCGGCATTTCTTTTCCCATCCTTGCGCCTAGCACCAACCGCCAGTCCTCGGTCCCACATACCGAAATTGGCGGTCCCACAGAGGAGGGTCGCTCCACCGTAGCGAACTAACCCTCAATCTCTGAACCAAGGGAATGTCCGCGTCCTGTGTCCTCCGTCAAGAAGTCCTGGACACGGACGCGGCTATCCCACCTCCCCCGCTTAAGACGGTTTCCGCCAGCAGCAGCATAAATCATGGCTCTCATTTTACTAAGCGGAGTAGAGTGAACAATTTGCGTACCGGTACCGGTTCGGCTATTTCTGCAGAGAATTCCTAACTCGTTTCTTATCTAGACTTACCAGATTTCTAAACCACGAGCCCATTTGGCAGTCTTCGTGCCCCTTTCCTTATACCCAGCCGAAGCCCATGATATTGGAGGTGTCTTCCATCATGCGTTTCCGCACTGCCATTTCGCTCGCCACTTTTTTCATGGTGTGTTTCGCGATCTCCTTGTGGTCCGTTCCGCTGCCCACCGCAGTCGGGCCGCTTCGCGCTTTCCCGGAACCTTCTTCCGTTGCCGGCACCATCGCCAATGTGCACCCTTCTCAATTCACGCTTTCGCTCAATCGCAACCTGAATCCCAATAAATTTGAATTCGTCATCGACTCCAACACCCAGATCGAAGGTAAACTCGCCGTCGGGGCTCGGGCCACCGTCGACTATCGCGCCGATGGTCAGCAACTCATCGCCACACGCGTCGTCGTCCAGCCCGCTTCCGGCATCCAGCTGTACTAGCTAGTTCGGCTCATCAACACGAAGGCTTTGTTGTTTCAGCGCAAGCCTTCTTCCCGGGGCCCTCAGCCCGCTCCGGTTTTCCCAGCGTCTTCGCCGGAGCCATTCGAGTACCGCCGGCCGCAGCCTGGCTCCCGCCATGTAATTCGTAATTCGCGGGAATCTTTCCTCAGGCTCAGGAGGAACGGAATTGCGAAGGACTCTAAATCTTGTTCTGCCGCTGGCTATCAGCGTCGCTTGCGTCTCTGTCTGCTACACGTTTCTTCAGATCCGCACCGAGCGCCGGAATTTGCGCAGCGAACTGAACCGGCGTTCGGCGATTGTCGCCGAAAACATCGCGGAAACTATCGAATCGTCCCGCGAAAAAGTCACTTCGAAAACGCTCAGCCATCTTCTTTATCGCTTTGCGCCCCGCGAAAGCCTCAGCGGCATCGCTGTTTATGATCCTTCTGGCGCCGTCCGTGCCATCACCCCCGGACTCCCTGTGCGATTCGATCAACCGCCCGCCGAAGCTCTCCACGCCGTGAAAGTCGGCGCGCCCGCCAGCGATTTTGTCGCCGTCGAGGATTCGACCCTGAACATTTATTCGTTGCCAGTCCTGCATGATGGAGAGTCACTAGGCGTAGTCGTGGTCATCTCCGACGCCAGTTATATTCAGGCCCGCGTGATGCGCACTCTGCGCGCTTCCTTGTTGACCGCCCTGCTCCAGACCATTTTCATCACCGGCCTCGCTTTCATACTCGTCCGCTGGAATTTCATCGCTCCCCTCGCCAATACAGCCCACTTGCTGCGTACTCTCCGCTCGGGAGTTCCGGACAGTTCCCGCTCACTGCCTAAGGACGAAATGTTCGAACAGATTCACACCGAGGCCCGCCACCTCGCTCAGGATCTGAATTTTGCCCGCGCCGCCGCCCAGGAGGAGGCGCAACTCCGCGAATCGCAGTCCGCGCTCTGGACTCCCGACCGTCTCCGCGTCAGCCTCCAGAGCAAACTGCAAGACAACTCGCTCGTCGTCGTTTCCAATCGGGAGCCCTACATGCACGTGTTCAACGAACGCGACCATTCCATTCAAATGCTCATCCCTGCCAGCGGCGTCGTCACCGCGCTCGAACCCGTTCTCGATGCCTGTCACGGGACGTGGATCGCCAATGGCTCCGGCAACGCTGACCGCGAAGTCGTCGACGCCAACTATCACCTGCGAGTTCCTCCTTCGCGTCCCACCTACACGCTCCGCCGAGTCTGGCTCACCGCCGAAGAAGATCGCGGTTATTACGAAGGCTTTTCCAACGAAGGCCTCTGGCCGCTCTGCCACATCGCCCACACGCGCCCCATCTTCCGCCCCGAGGACTGGAGCGAATACCAGCGCATCAACCAGCGGTTCGCTGACGCGGTCGTTCAGGAGATCCGGGATGTCGCTTCCCCCGTCGTCCTCGCTCAGGACTATCATTTCGCCCTCCTTCCGCGAATGGTCAAGGAAGCTCGCCCCGATGCCCGCGTCGCCATCTTTTGGCACATTCCCTGGCCGAATCCAGAAGTCTTTGGCATTTGTCCCTGGCAGACCGAACTCCTCGACGGCCTTCTTGGCGCCGACCTGATCGGTTTTCACATTCGCACCCACTGCAGCAACTTTCTCGCCACGGTCGACCGGGCTCTTGAAGCCCTCACCGATTGGGACCGATTCGAAATTTACCGTCAGGGCCGCGTCTCCCGCGTCCGGCCTTATCCCATAAGTGTCGCCGCTCCTCTAAATGGAGAAACGCCACACCCCCTCCGCTCTTCCGGCGAAGAGCGCGCCGCTCTGTGCGAAGAACTAGGCATCGAGGCGTCGCTCCTCGGCGTTGGCGTCGACCGCGTTGATTACACCAAGGGCATTCTTGAGCGCTTCCGCGGCATCGAGCGCTTCCTCGAGAACTATCCCGCTTATCTCCAGCGGTTCAGTTTTGTCCAGATCGGTGCTCCCAGCCGCACGGACATCCCTCGCTACCGTCAATTTCTTGAGGAAGTGGGAGCCGAGGCCAATCGTATCAACGCGCGTTTCCAATCCGGCCGCTGGAAGCCCATCGTCCTGCTCCAGCGCCACCATTCGCACGAGGAGATTACCCGCTTCTACCGCGCCGCTTCAGTCTGCCTGGTCACTTCTCTCCACGACGGCATGAATCTCGTCGCCAAGGAATTCATCGCCGCCCGCGAAGACAATCGCGGCGTTCTGCTGCTGAGCAGTTTTACCGGCGCCGCGCAGGAGCTTCGCGACGCCCTCCTCGTCAATCCTTACGACGTGGATCAACTCGCCCGCTCCATCCGCCAGGCTCTCGAAATGAACGAGGAACAGCAGGGAGATCTGATGTCCCGCATGCGAAAAATTGTTTTGGAACACAACGTCTACCGCTGGGCCGCCAACCTCATTTCCGATCTCAGCGAAATCCGCGTTCCGGTCCCCGAGCGCCAAGAGGCTGCGCACGCTCGATGACCTCCCTCCATACCCCTTGCCGCTTTCGCAATTCGGCTAACATTTTTCAGGTCCCACATAAATTTCAGGAGGAATTGCCGTGAACGTCGCCGAAACTCCTTTCGAATTTTTCACCGTCGCCTATCTCACCCGCATCGGAAATCAATCCGCTGGAAATCTCGTGGAACTCCTTGCCGGCCTTGAGCAGTGCAGCGACGCCTCGATCTTCCACCACGTGTACCAGACTCTCAGCTCCCATCACTTCCTCACCGAGGGCTTTTCCAACGATTTCGCCCAGTGGGCCCTCGCAGAAGCCA
>DATLVJ010000276.1:0-4135 GCA_035577585.1 Candidatus Limnocylindrales bacterium | reverse complement strand
CGAAACATTTTATTTCGCCTCCGTGCTTTTTTGTCCCGCCACCTTGCTTTCAAACGCATCTGCACTCTGTTGCCGCGCAATTTGGGCCTGCTCATTCTCGACGCCCATAACGTCCCTGAAGAGTTTTAAGGAAGCCTTGCTCCCTCCCGCGATCACACCGGCTGTCAACAGTTCACCGAAGAGCGTCATGCGGTCGCCGTGGAGAATCACGCTCACGGCATCAATCTTCCAAACCACGCACACAGCTGCGCTCAACGAAAAAGCCAGGAGTTCCTTCACGTGTTTGGGCCCGAGTTTATTGAGATACCATTGACTTTCGAAGACCAGCGCCAGCGCCCGCTCCACCATAAACGCCAAGACAATGATGGTTACCAGGGCCTCGCCGGTCTGCTGCCAATCGATTGCGAAGAGATTCGGATCCACGGCATCCCTCCTGTTATCCCATGCGGTTCGTAATACGAGATTAGCTACCTTAGACGAGAATTGTTGTTCTTATATAACAATCGAACGGCGGAGTGAAGAGGCATTCCATGCAGAGAGAGCGCCGCATTCCCTTTCCGGGTAATCGCACTCGCCCGAGCGGATATCCGCTTCGTCTACTCGCCCACCAGCGCAACCTAAGATGAGCAGCAAATGCCCGGCGGCGATCCCTTCATCGGCAAGATCTTTTCTCACTATCGCATTCTCGATCACCTTGGCGGTGGAAGAATGGGCGTTGTCTATAAAGCGCAGGACACGCCCCTCGAACGCATCGTCGCCATCAAATTTCTCCTTGATGCACTCGCCAGGGATCCCGCAACGCTGGAGCGATTCCGCCGCGAAGCCAAAGCCGCCTCCGCGCTGAACCATCCAAACATCTGCACGGTGCACGATATCGGCGAAGAGGACGGCCGCGCCTACCTGATTATGGAGTTCGTGGAAGGCTCCACTCTCAAACACCTGATCAACGGTTCGCCGCTGGAACTCGACCGCCTGGTGGGCATCGACGTCGCCGACGCGCTCGACCCCAACTCCGCCTTCGGTTCCCTGCTCAGCAACCCTCGCTTCACCGCAATCGCGGTCCGCGCCAAGCAATACGCACCCACTCCCACCCAACCGAAGTAATGCGAGCTGTGTCCGAATACCGTTCCTCGTGGCGCAGCGATTCCTCGCTGTGCTCCCGCTCTTCTCCGCGGCCTCTGCGGCCCTCTGCAACCTTTGTGGTGGAGCTTTTTCCCTTTTCCCCAACTCACCAGATTCTTACTCGCTCCTGCGAAGAGAGATACAGCCTCTCCCCTTCCTTGACCTGAAACGCGGGATACCACGCGTCAATGTTTCGCACCGCGTCCGTGCGATATTCCGAAGGCGAGTGCGGATCCGTCATCACTTGCTGCCGCAACGAGCCCTCGCGCGCCTTGCTGGCCCGGGTTTGGCCGTACGCCAGGAAGAATTGCTGGTCGCCGTTGAAGCCGGCCTGCTCCGGGGCCGGTTTCCCTCCGAGCGCCGCACGGTACGCGTCATACGAAGCGGCAATCCCCGCCACATCGGCCAGATTTTCTGCCAGCGTTTGTTTGCCGTTCAACGCCAGGTCTGGAAAAGGTTTGTAGGTGTCGTATTGCTCGGCCAACTTCTGCGTTGAAGCCTCGAAATGCGCCAGGTCCGCGGGCGTCCACCAGTTGCGCACTCTGCCCTTGGCATCGAACGCGGCGCCCTCCGTGTCAAACGTGTGGCTTACTTCGTGCCCGATCACCGCGCCGATTGCGCCGTAATTAAAAGCGTCCGGCGCGTTGGCGTCGAAAAAGGGCGGTTCCAGAATTGCCGCGGGAAAGCTGAGCGCGTTCTGAAGGGGCAGGTTCACGGCGTTCACCGTCTGCGGCGTCATCGTCCATTCCTGGCGATCCACGGGCTTTCCAAGCCGCGCAGTTTCGCGGTGGTAAATGAACAAATTTCCCCGCCACAAATTCCCGAAAATGTCATCCGGCTTGATTTCGTAGCCGGAGTAGTCCATCCAATGCTCGGTATACCCGATGCCGACGTAGAGCGTGCCGAGTTTCGCTTTCGCCTCCGCTTTCGTGGCGGGATCCATCCAGTCCAGCGCGTCAATCCGCTTGCGGAACGCCTCCTCAATGTTGGCCACCATTTTTTCCACGCGGGCTTTCGATTCCGGCGGGAAATACTGTTTGGCGTACATCTGCCCGACCGCATCGCCGAGCCACAAGTTCACCACCGACACGGCCCGCGACCAGCGCGGTCGCTGCTCCGGCGTGCCCTGCAGCGTCTTCCCGAAAAACGCGAATCGCTCGTCGGCGAACGCCTTCGGCAGCACACCGCCGTACGCTTCGATCGCGTGATACGCCAGAAAATCCTTCCACGTCTCCAGCGGCTCCGACGCCACCAGCGCCGACTCGCCCGCAAACGCGCCCGGCTGCCACACGATGAAGCTTTCCTGTTTCTCGAGCCCAGCTCCGCGGAAATATTCCGCCCAGTCCAGCCCCGGCGCCTTCGCCGCAAATTCCGACCGCTTCCAGGGATTGTTGGCGTTGTGAATGTTTTCATTTTCCGCCAGCGTCAGGTGCTTCTCCGCAATCGCATGCTCAAGCGCCACGATTTTCGCCGCGCGCGCTTCGCTCTCCGAAAATCCGGCCAGCTTCAGCATGGCCGCTACGTGCGCCTGGTACGCCGTGCGCAGATTCTTCATCCGCTCACTCTGCCCCGTGTAGTACTCGCGGTCGGGCAATTGCAGCCCGCCCTGCATCAGATACGCTGCGTAGTGCTCCGAATCGTTGAAGCCCGGCGCCACCCACAGCCCGAAAATATTCGCAGTGTGAAAATTGGTGTTGTTCAGCGCGTCCACATCGGCGCGCAGCGTTTTTCCCAGCCCGGAGGCCAGCGCTTTTTTGTCCTGGATCGCGGCGATGGCCTTCAGTTGCGGCTCCAGCGGCGCCATCCCCTTCGCTTCAATTCCCGCTTCGTCCATGTACGAATGAAACAGGTCCGCGATCTTCCGCGCATTCGTTCCCGGCGCGGCGTTTGCTTTCGCGGCCCCCTCCACCAGGTCTTTCACCCGCTGGTCGCTCTTGTCTCGCAAGACCAGGAACGCGCCCACGCTTCCCCGGTCGGCCGGAATTTCCGTCCTGCTCAGCCAGCCGCCGTTGCAATAGCGGAAAAAATCGTCGCCGGGCTTCACCGCCGGGTCCATATTCCCCACCACAACGCCATGCGTATCCGCCACCTGCTGCGCCTGCAGGGGCTGCCAACCGATGCCGAGCACACACACCACTGTCGCGACCCACAGTTCGGCCTTGATCACCCGCGCAATTTTCGAAGAAATTCTCATTAGCCGTTCTCCTTGCCCTGACTTGAAAAACTTAAATCCGGCCGCACGCACACCTATGCTCACTTATACGCCAGAACCCCGGAAAGGGTAGCACGTCCCCTTGCGGGCGAACGTCAGATCGAAACGTCGCCTATGTTTCGACCGGCTTCGCACGCAGTCCACGCCACGATTCTCTCTGCCGTCCATCTCGGAAGCTCGATCTGGCCCGTTACCGGAATTGCTACGTGTTACACCCTCAAAATCGGGAATTTGCGCTGGAGGTTGGGCGCGAATTCCATTAGAGTTTGGGTGTCCCCTTTCGCGTAGAGGGAACGATGGCTTCCACCCCTTTCCAGCCCCCTATCCGGAAGTCACTCACGCTAAGCCTTACCTGGCTGCTGGCGGCGATTCTGTTCGCCGTAACCATTGAAAATATCTGGCTGGATCCCTGGTTGAAAAGCCGCTTCCCGGACTTTCCTTCGCTGGCGCCGCAACCTCCGAGCGCTCTGTGGATCGTCACCTTTGGAGCAATCGGAATTGTTTGTGTGGTGCTGATGGTTGGCCAGGTCTTGTTGATGCGCCGCGCAGGCGTGACGCGCAATTCCAAAATCGTCGCCGGAGTTTCGGTGATTCTCGCGTTGCTGCTTTCGGTGACATGGTTCCTCGTCACCAGCGGCATCACCGCCGCGCCCCGCCTGTTGATGTTCAGTCCGGGGACCACGGTGAAACTTACCTGGATTGCCAGCACCACGCCGGGCGTCACGTACAATGTTTATCGCGTGACCGAATCCAGCGGAAAAACAGAGAGACTCAACACGGCCCCGATTACAGATTTGTCTT
>DATLVJ010000275.1:0-3552 GCA_035577585.1 Candidatus Limnocylindrales bacterium | reverse complement strand
GGATTCGGCGGTGGAACCGGAAGCGGAACCGGCGCCGGGGGTGGGTCAGGAGCGACCAGCGAACCGGGAAAGTGGCTGGCAGCGACTGCATTGTTGAAGGGTGGCGTGCTGGGAGGAGTTCCCGGCATGGCTGGAGGCGCGGGCGCTGGTGCGGGTGGTTCGTATGCCGTGGCCGAAGACGATGTTCGATCGATGATCGGTCTGTTCGCGCAACTCGGAAAGGCCAGGAAGGATCCGGAATCGCGCATGGATCCTGCGGCATTTCAATCGCGGCTTTCGACCCTGCCGGTGCGCGCGCAGGTGACGTTGCAGCAGGCGCTGGCTGGCTTGGCGGCGCAAGCGCCAAACGATGCGCCGGACAAGCCCATGTTGCTGAAGCTGGCGGAGCATGTGGCCATTCGCTTTGCGCTGGACAGTTACGAGCGCGGCGAGCTGCGCGTGAACGCGGTGAAGCAACTGCTGGACAGGATGAATGCGGAGATCGAAGCACTGCGTAAGATTCTGGGCCAGCAGGAAGAGACGATGTCCCAGGCAGGCTTGCAGATGCAGTCGTATACCGAATTGCTGGACCAGGAATTCTGGTTGCAGGTTCCGGAGGAAAACAAGAAAGAAGTTTTGACCTCGGACGAAGCCTGGTGCGTGCCGCCGCACAACGTGCGCGGATTTCTGGAAGAGATGCTGCGGCGCGGCGAACTGAAAACGGTCAACGAGATATTATTGAAGTACGCGGCTTGCATCAGCCTGGAAGCGCCGGAAGCCCGGCGGACGACCGCGATCGGCTTGTCGGATCTGGCGGAATTTTATGGAAGCGGCGACGGCAGCGCGTTGATTGACGTAATCCAGCGATTGGGGAATCAGCTGGGCGTCGAACGGGAAACGGATTTGCAAACCCTGGTTGGAGCGGCGTTCGTGCGCATGAGCCAGGAAGCCAGCGCGAAGAGATTCTATCCCGCGATGCAACAGGCACTGGCTTCGTTGGACAGCGTGGAGACGCTGCGGCCGGGCTCGACCAACAATATCCGGCAAAGAATCGGGACGGAAGAGCGGATACCGGAATTCATCGAAGACGCGATGAGGTCGGGGCACCCGCAGGACGGCCTGTTGGACATTCTGGGATTGATGCCCAAGGCATCGCTTCACTACATGACGAACCGGTTTGCCAACTGCGGTTTCCGGGAAGATTGCGAACTGCTGGGCGAACTGGTGCGCGCGTTGGGAGAAGATGCGGTACACCGGCTGGTGGAGACGTTGCAAACAGCCCCGGCAACCGAAGCGACCGAAGTGATCGGACTGCTGAGCCAGCTCTCACCGGCGTCCGTGGAACAAGTTCTGCCGGCGCGATTGGCCCAGTGGCCGAGGACATCGCATGACAGGGCCGTGCGGCAGTTGTCTTCAACGCCCGCGGAACAAAGGGTGATGCTGCTGGTGTCGGTGTACGCAGCGTTGGATCCGTTGATCCGGCCGCTGGCTCTGGACGAGATGGGAATGAGTGGGCGAACGGAGTGTATCCCTTTGTTGCTGGATTTGATCCGGGACGACACCACCACGGGATTCACGCGTATCAAAGCCATCGAAGCCGCGGGACGTTTGCGAGCGAGTGCCGCCAGCACCATGCTGCAGCTGTTCCTGGAGTCGAAACAGGTGTGGCGTTGGGCGTATCACACAGAGCTTCGAATCGCCGCCGCGCAGGCGCTGCAGAAAGTGGAGCCCGCGCTGGCAATTGAAAAAATCATGGCCAGTGGACTAGACCGGAAAGAACTGGTGCTGGAGCCGACGGATCCGGAGGCGAATGTGTCGGTGACGCGGCAGCGCCGGTATGCGCGATTAAAGCTGACGAAACATGTATCGGCAATCACCACAAATCTGCGCGAGAACATGCGCCTGACCATCGCAGAACTGAATATGGGGGGCGGGCTCGGTGCTTCGGACCGGCACCTGGCACCCGGGTCGCTCTTGACGCTGAAATTCTCTCACGGAGTGCGAAACATCCGGGCGCAGGCCATCGTGCGCGGCGCCAGACCCCAGGCCATGGCGTTTGAATTTGTGGACATGGAACTGGACGAACGTTCACGACTGCGGAAATTGCTGCTGGAATTGGGCGGATTGCCGCAACCTTCGAACGTGGTGAATCGCAGCAAGCGGCCAGGCCGCATAGCCCTGATGAAGTAAATCTGGGTTGTCCATCACAGACAAACCACCTGTACCCGAGAAAGATGCAACCGTCCGTCCGTGCAGTGTACCGAACTGTACGAACGGCGAGCTTACCCCGGGGTCACACGGGACCTCTGTACCATTGTGGGGACAGTGCAAGAGTTCTACGGTACTAGTGAGAAGGTCCTAGTCGAATGGCTCAAAGGTCATGGGCCAGAGAGCATCGTAGACCTGGATGAAAACGGATCCCAAAGCGACGGCGGCCCGGGCATTCGTGCGCAGCCTGAATATTTTGCTGAAGTTTGCGCGGCTGTACGGCTACGACCATGCACGTGTTGCGGATCAGTTGACCGTCGCGTGGCAGGAATTGCGGACGGCCATACCCGAAGGGGCAGAGACTGGCTTGCTGCTGGGAGCATCGGGATCCCAATTGCTGCTCGACGGTGTTCCACTTGAAGGGTCGCCTGCGGAGAAACAGTTTTCGCAACTTCTCTCAGCAGCCGGGTTGGCCAGCCTTCAGTTCACTCCGCAAGTAACCCAAGCCGAACTCACAAAATTTCTCCACGCATTTCCCACCGGAAAAGCCAAACCGGCCGAGCTTGCCGAGCAATTGAAAATCGCGATCGCCGATGCCAAAGGCATTCGCGTGAACGAAATATGCTTCGTGGCGACGGACTCGCGGCTTAAAGAATCCAGCATGGCCGCGCAGATCGCGGCTGCCTCAATGGGAGACCAGCAGGATCAGTTCCGCAAGATGTTGAACGATCCCAAGAAGCTGCTGGAGTTGATTGCCGCGGCAGAGGGTTCGAAGACGGGCGTGGAAGCCGACCTCGGCGGCGAAGGAGCCGGGCCCGGAGCAGGTGAGGGGTGGGGTGGCAGCACGACCCGAGCCGCGGACTCTGAGGAAACTGGAAGCACCACCACTGCAGGCGCGTCTGGAGGCGATGCAGGCTGGGGCAGTGGGATCGGAGCAGGCAGCGGCCCGGAGGGCGCTGGAGCCGGCCCTGGCCGGGCTCCCAACCCTGCCGCAGTGGGCAGTGCTGGGGTTGGGACCGGGTTCGGCGCAGGGGCGATTGGGGGCGCCGGATTGGGCATCGGGACCGGTAAAGGAAGTGGCGTTGGGGGCGGAGCGGGTCGAGGCAGCGGCGGGTTGGGGATCGGAACGGGCACTGCGGGGCCGGGAGGCGGGCCAGGATGGGGCCCGGGACTTGGCGGCGGCACGGGCAAAGGCCCAGGTTCCGGCGGCCGCATGTTCGGAGGTCCGGATGACGAATCGATCTATCGGATTCTGCGCGCGCTGGCGACGTTCGGAAGTATTGGAACGAGCACGAATCCATCCGCGGCTACGGTGGAGTTTCAGGATCAGGTGTCGCAATTGCCCGGGAAGGCGCAAGAGACGCT
>DATLVJ010000274.1:0-5666 GCA_035577585.1 Candidatus Limnocylindrales bacterium | reverse complement strand
ATCTGCAGCAAAAAGACATGCTGCTGGCACTCGACCTCGGCAGAAAAATGGGCGTTCCCGTTCCGCTCGGGGCTGCTGCCAACGAAATGCTGAATGCCTGCCGCGGCCTGGGCCTCTCGCATCACGATTTCGTCACCGTTTACGAGGTCTACCGACGCCTGGGAGGAATGTCCAAATGAAACCATACCGCACGAATCTTCGCGACGTTCCCAAAGTCGGCGGCCTGACGGAAGAAGACGGTTGGATCAATATGCAAGTGCAGTTTCTGATCGACCAGAAGACGGCCGGCTCCGACAAGCTCCTGATCGGCTGGACCGTGCTTCCCCCCGGCGCGCGCCACGACAAGCATCGCCATCCAAACTGCGACGAATTCTTCGTGGTGATTCAGGGAAGCGGCCACATCTATACCGACACCGGCCGCGAGACTTCTTCCAAGGGCGACGTCATCTTCACTCCGCGCGGGCACTGGCACGGTTTCGACAACACTGGCAAGGAAGACGTGGTGCTTGTGTGGGGCTGGAGCGGCGCGGGTTCGCTGGAAGCCGCGGGCTACGAAATACCGCCGGAAGGCTACTGATCGTGGGACGGATTTGTTGAATGAAGCCTGCCTGGCCAGTTGCCTGGGAAGACCCGCGCATCAAACGCGGAATGGCGCAGCAGCTTTGCTGGCGCCGCGAGTTGCTGGCCGCGGGTGGAAAGCCGCTGGGGTGGAAACTGGCGTTCGGCGGACCCGCGGCCCTCGAACGATTGCGCATCAACGCGCCGCTCGTAGGATTCCTGATGGCTGACGCAGTGGTCGCCTCGGGTTCCACAATTTCTTTTTCGGGCTGGAAAAAACCAGCGGCCGAACCCGAACTAACCGTTTACCTCGGAAAGGATTTGCCTTCAGGTGCCGACCGCAAAACGATGATGAACGCAATCGCAGGACTCGGCCCGGCCATCGAACTCGCCGACGTGGATCATCCTTCCGATGATGTGGAGGGCACCCTGGCCCGAAACATTTATCAGCGCCACGTAATTCTCGGTCCCTGTGACGCAACGCGCGCAGGCGGCAACCTATCGAGCCTCAACGCGCGCGTATTCCGAAACGGCGCGGAAATGGCCAACACTTCCGAACTCGAAGCCTTAACGGGGGAACTCATCAGCATTGTCGGCCACGTTGCCGATCTGCTTGCTTATTTTGGGGAATCGCTTCGTGCCGGTGAAATCATCATCGCCGGCTCCATCACGCCGCCCATCTGGGTCGAAGCCGGCGAGACCATCGGATTCCATTTGGAGCCGCAAGCACCCATTTTGATCCATTTCGCGGCGGCGCCCTGATGCTTGCGAACTTAATCCAATCCGGCAACTTGCGTGAAGCAGCCCCGAGGCATATTTTGCGTCATAATTTAGGATGAAATGGAAGAACGGAGTCAGATGCCAGGAACTCAGATCAATCTGAAGATGAAACACATTCTGATTTGCGCCGGCGCGTTTCTTTCTCTCTCCTCCCTCGGTCTGGCCAGACAGAACTCTCCCACGAAGATCGGCTCGTGGTCTGGAGTCCTGGTGACCAGCGCCTGCAACGCCGACGAGGCGTTCAACGAATCGCCGGAATGCTTCAAAAATGTTCCGGGCGCAAAGATCGCTCTTTATGACGACACCAATCGCGTGATGTATTCCCTCGAGCCTCAAGACAAAGTCACCGCGCATCTCGGTGACACGGTCACCGTCCGCGGCACACTCGAAGAGGATACAATCCAAGTACTCTCCACTGAGCCTATGTCCATCGGCCTCGCCGTGGGCCAGAAGGCCCCGAATTTTTCCGCGCGCGATGAATACGGCCGCGTGCAAACGCTGGAATCCCTGAAAGGCGCGAACGGTACCGTCCTGCTGTTCTTCCGTTCCGCCGACTGGTGACCCTTCTGCAAAGGGCAGCTGGTCCAGCTGCAAAGCGCATATTCGAGGTTCGAAAAGCAGGGCGTCAAGCTTGCCGCCATCAGCTACGACTCGGAAGAGATCCTGAAATTCTTCGCCGATCGCCACAAGATCGAATACCCGATGCTCGCCGATCCCGAATCCAAGATCATCAAAGCCTACGGAGTGTTCAATCACGAAGCCACCGGCATGCAGAAGGGTTTTGCACGCCCCGGCTATTTCTTTATCGATTCGAACGGCATCATCAAGGAAAAATTCTTCGAAGCGAAATACCGCGAACGCCTTACCGGGAACAGCATCATCGCCAAACTGTTCCCGGAACTCGGCCAGGAAGTCACCGACACCGTGGAAGCCCCGCACCTGAAGCTGGCGTTAGAGCAATCCGACCGCACGGGTGTGCCGGGAACGCGGATCACCGTTTACGCGGACGTGCAACTGCCGCCTGACGTGCACGTTTATGCGCCCGGAACGCATGGCTACCGGCCCGTCAAATTGGTGCTCGACGCAACGCCGGACCTGATGTTCGGTCCAGTAGAATATCCATCCTCTCTGACTTTGTATTTGCCGGCGATCAAGGAAAAGGTGCCGGTGTATGAAGGAAAATTCCGCATCAGTCAGGAAGTGAATGTGAACACCAGCGCGGGATTCTGGGGTTCGCTTGGAAAAGACGGGAAGAGCATTCCGATCACCGGCAAGCTGGAATACCAAGCCTGCGATAAAACCATGTGCTACGTGCCGACTTCCGTCCCGGTCAAATGGCAGATAGAGGTATTCCCGCTCGATCGCACCCGCGCACCCATCGAGATTCGTCACAAATAAATTCGGACGTGCCTCGAAAACGCCGCTTGCTTGCGCGGCAAAGAATTGCCGTATGATACGGGCATGCGACTTCTCCTCGTCGAAGACGACGCCCGCATCGCCCGATTCGTGGCCAAAGGACTGCGCGAAGAGGCGTACGCCGTCGACGCCGTGGAGAACGGCAACGACGCCGTCTATCAAACGGAAATCAACGATTACGATTTAATCGTGCTGGACGTGATGATTCCCGGCATCGACGGTTTCGCCGTGTGCAAAGCCATCCGCGCCGCCGGCAAACGCACGCCCATCCTGATGCTGACCGCGAAAGACGGCGTGGATGACCGCATCAAAGGCCTCGATTCCGGCGCCGACGATTACCTGACCAAGCCTTTCGAATTCCGCGAACTGCTGGCCCGTCTGCGCGCGCTGCTGCGCCGCCCGAATGAACTTCGTCCTCCGCGGATCATCGTCGGCGATCTCGAACTCGACACCGCTTCGCAAACCGCAAAGCGCGGCGCGCGTTCTATTCCCCTCACCGCGAAGGAATACGCGCTCCTGGAATATTTCGCGCGCAACGCCGGCCGAGTCGTCGGCCGCTCTGAAATCGCCGAACACGTCTGGGACGAAACATTCGATCCTTTTTCCAATCTGATCGAAGTCTACGTCAACCGGCTGCGCCGCAAGCTCGGAGAAGAAGCGGGAAAGCCCCTGCTGCAAACTCGCCGCGGCAGCGGCTACGTGCTCTGCGACAACGAAACCCCCGGCAAAAAGCATCCCGCGCAATCTTCCGCCGGAGCGAAAAAGTCCCATGCTTGAATCTGTCCGCTCCCGCATAACCCTCTGGTACACCGGCCTGCTGGGACTTTTTCTGATTCTGCTCGCGGGCCTCACCTATTTTCTGTACTGGCACAACAGTCTGCTAAGCACCGACAGCAATCTTCTCGAATTAAGTGAAACCTACGTCACCACCTTCAACGCCGAGATCAAAGATGCATCGGGAGCAGATCCCAGAAAAGAAGCCGCCCGAGTGGCCATGATCGAGCATCGCTTCCGCGACGTTGTCTTCGCGCTGGTGGACAACGACGGCCAGGTTCTTCTCAGTTCTTTGGATTTGCCCGCACTTCGCGGCGGCCACGAGCTCATCACACCGGCAATTTTTTCCTCCAAAGAATTTCTCGCTTTGGCCCATGCCCCCTCAGCAGCGGGCACCGGCACATTCCAGAATGTTCCCGGCGGAAAAAACGGATTCCGCGGATACTCCCGCTTGTTGGAGCCCGAGGATCGCACTGTCTCGCTTGTGATTCTGCAATCCCTCCATCCGCAACGAGAAATCATGGAGGATATCCGGCACACCTTTTACTGGATTATTCCGATCGCGCTGCTTCTCGCCAGCGCCGGTGGTTATTTCCTCGCCAGAAAGAGCCTGGCGCCGGTTACCGATATGGCCACGCAGGCCCGCGGCATGGGCGCCGCCCGCCTCAGCGAACGGCTGGAGGTTTCCAATCCCCGCGACGAACTCGGTACGCTTGCCCTTTCCTTCAACGAACTGCTCGACCGACTGGAAAAATCTTTCGAACAGCAGCGCCGCTTTGTCGCCGACGCTTCGCACGAACTGCGAACACCCGTCGCCATCCTGCAAGGCGAAACCGAGGTCACGCTCTCCCGCCCCGATCGCCCGCCCGAGGAATATCGTGAGACGCTTGCCATTCTGCGCGATGAATCGCACCGCTTGGCTCACATCATCGAAGACCTTTTCACCCTTACCCGCGCCGACGCCGGACAGTACCCGCTGAAACTCCGCGATCTCTATCTCGACGAACTTGCCGCGGACGTCCTTCGGCGCACGCGTTCCCTGGCCATCGCCAAGGGGGTTACGCTGACTTCCTCGATTCAACCGGAGCTTCCTTTCTCCGCCGATGAAGACCTGCTCCGCCGCATGCTGCTGAATCTCCTCGACAACGCCATCAAATACACGCCCGCAGGCGGAATGATCAACGTGGACTGCCGCCTTGAGGGCGGTTCCTACATTCTTCGTGTCTCCAACACTGGGCCCGGGATTCCCGTCGAACTGCAGCCGCGCATTTTCGAACGTTTTTTCCGCGCCGACAAAGCCCGGTCGCGCGCCGAAGGCGACACCGGCGGGGCAGGCCTGGGGCTTTCCATCGCCCGCTGGATCGCGGAAGCCCACAACGGGCGCCTGGAACTGACGCAATCGGACGCGAGCGGAACCACTTTTACGGCCTATCTGCCCGCCCCGGTTCGCAGCACGATTTCCGGTTAATCCTGCGTTTATCTCCCTCTCGATAGCGTGGATGCAGATAAGAAGAATAGAATCCCTTCGCGGGAATAGGTTCCCCTGAACGGGAATCCCGCAAAGAAAGAAACGCAGTAATGAGGGAAGTAATTTGCATCGCAAACTTCGTTTCGGATTGACCACACTGCTCTTGGGCTGCGCAGCGCTGACAGCGGAAGTCTGCGCCGGCCAGCAACCCGACGCACCCGCGCCGCAACCTCAGGCATTGGCAAAGCAGCAACAGGCGGCGCCAAGTTCACCGGCACCGGGCGCACCGCTTCGTCTGACCTTGCAAGACGCCCTCGCGCTCGCCCGCAAAAATGAGCCAACGTACAATTCCGTGCTAACGGCGGCGGGAGTTGCCGGCGAAACGCGCGCCCAGTCACGGGATGCACTGCTGCCGAGCGCTAATTTCAACACCGCTGTCATCTACACTCAAAGCAATAACGGCACGGTGAAATACATCGCTAACAACGCTCCCCACGAATACATCAGCCAGGGAAATGTGCACCAGATTCTAGATTTGGCGTCTTGGGAGAACTATCGCAGCGCCGCCGCACAGGCCGCTGTGGCCAAGGCCAGAGCCGAAGTCGCTGCCCGCGGCCTGGTGGTGACCGTGGTGCAAAATTATTTCGCTGCGGCAGCCGCCGAGAAAAAG
>DATLVJ010000273.1:0-4354 GCA_035577585.1 Candidatus Limnocylindrales bacterium | reverse complement strand
TCTTTTGATGGCCACGGGATTCACCTGCATGGCGGCCGCGTGCATTCTGAACGCGCAGTACACCTTCGCTTGGTCGGCGGGGAACTTTTACCGCACCGAATTGCTTATGGGTGTGGGCCAATCCTTTGCCTTTATCGGCTTGGTATCCACGATCGTGCTACAGGCCATTTTTTCGGGAGGCCTCACGAAAGCCCAGGACGCTCTGACCTTTTCCGCTTTCTTTCACATCGTCCGCCTGTTGGGCGGGCAAATGGGCGTGGTGCTGATGGGCCACTACATTGCAGTCCGCGAACGCATTCACTCAAACCTGCTCGGCCTGCACGTACAAGGCGGCAATTGGCTGGACGACGCTTCCATCCGGCAATTGACCGCGGGGCTCTACGCCAAATCTTCCGGTCTGGCTGCGGCTACGGGCCGCGCTGTTGGCCTGACCAGTGCACGCGTGCGGTTGCAGGCGTACGCCCTGACTTTCATCGACGGATTCCACCTCATAGCGTGGGCCTGTGTGCTGGCGCTACTGCTCATCGCGTTGCTCCGCAAATCGCCTTTGAACTACGGCGAGCTGAGCTTCCCGGATGGGGACCCTTCTGCAACAGAGAGGACAAAATCATGATGAGACGTATCCTACCTTTTTGCGCTCTGTTCTCGCTGCTCTACGGCGGGCCGCTCCGTGCCCAGGAAGCCAAACCCCCGGAGTCTCGCCACATCACCCTGGAAGAGGCCGTGCAACTTGCGCTCAAGCACAATCACATCGTGCGCATCGCAACCTACACTGTTCAGGAGAAGGAACACGCCAAGGATGTGGCGCGGAGCGCCTATTTCCCGCTGCTCCGCAACGACAGTGCTGTCGCTCACTTGACGGACACGCAGTTCATCGGGATTCCCGCCGGCGGCTTCGGTACGGTTGGAGGAACGCCGGTTCCCGCTCAATCCACGATCTTGAACCAGGGCGGACTCACTATCGTGACTAGTGGTACCTCTCTGACTCAGCCGCTCTCCGAGCTTTGGAAAATCAAATCAGCAAATGACGTCGTTGCCGCCGAATTGAAAGCGACACGCGGCAAGGCCCGCCAGACGCAAAATGAAGTGGCGCTTCGGGTCCATCAGCTTTATTACCGCATTCTCGTAGTGCAGTCCCACAAGGAAGCTGCGCTGGCCAAAATTCAAGCCAATCAGGCGCTACAAGCCGAACGCGTGCAGCAAGTCAAATTCGGCAGCACGCTGGAGGAAGAGGCCATCGAAAGCCGCGCCCAGTCTCTCGAGTCGAAGCAGGATCTTCTCACGACGGAATTGCAGCTTTCGGACCTGATCATGCAACTCAATGATGCCATCGGCTTGCCATTGAATACTGCATTAACTCTCGACCCATCTGTTCGGCAAGTCGCGAACACTTGTGACCGCGCAGAATGTCTTCGTGCGGCTTTAGAATCTCACCCGGAGATCGCAGAGGCTCGGGCAAAAGTGGAACAAGCAACCGCAGCCGGGCGTTTGGCTAAGCGCCAATACATTCCGGATGTCGAGGCTTTTGCTCGCTATAGCTACGCGGACAACGTTCCATTTCTTGTGCACAATTTCGGGAGCTTCGGCGTGCATTTCGGTTACGACTTGTTTGACGGCGGCAGGAGAAACGCCGCTATCGCCGAGCACAAATCCCAGTTGGCTCAAGCGGAGGAAAACCTGGCGCGCGTGAAAGAGGAAGTCGAGCTTCGGGTGCAAACGGCCTACAACAAACTGGAACGAACTCGCCAAATGATGAAAGTGTCCGAAGAGGTTCTGGCGCTGCGCACGGAATCGCACCGCGTCTTTGTTCAACAACTCCAGGGAGGGAGCGCGCTTCACTCGCAAGTAGCCGCCGCGGAGGCACACGAACTTGAAGCCAAGACACTATTCCTTCAGTCACAGTTGGAATACATACAAGCAAATGACGAAATGACCGAAGCGATCGGGCAAACACCAGAGTGAGTGATGTCCGAAACTGATCCGGCTGCAACCCCATTCCAGTCGCGGGGACACCCCGAAATTGACCGTGTATACTTTCCCCGAGGAATTTTTGCCTACATCCCCCTCCATGTTGAATTTCGCCACTCGCCGCCCGCTGGCAGGGGACAATTGTGCCTGACCGCCGGTACAAGGTTCTTTTCGTCTGTGGTCACCCCGTGCAATATATGTCGCCCTTGCTGCGGAGAATGGCACAGCACCCGCAGCTCGAGATCAGCACGGTCTACTGCCGGTTGCGCGGGGCTACGGCGGGCATCGATCCCGAATTCGGCGCGAAAATCCAATGGGATATTCCGTTGCTCGACGGCTATACCTGGGTCGAGATCCCGAATAAAGGCACCGATTCCGAAGGCGTTTGGGGTTTGTACAATCCCGGCCTTTGGAAGTTTGTTCGCACGGGAAATTTCGACGCGGTGTTCTGCCTGACGGGCTACATCCGCGCTTCATTCTGGATTACCTATTTTGCCTGCAAACTTTCGCTTTCTGCATTTCTGTTTGGCACCGATGCAACCTCCCTCGCCCCGCGCGACTCGAGCAAATGGAAGCGCCCGGTAAAGCGGTTGTTTTGGCCTCTTTTATATCGGCTGGCCACCCAGGTAGTCGTACCTTCTTCGGGGACGCTCAATCTGATGCATTCATTGGGAATCCCAGACGAGCGCGTCACCAGGGTGCCCTTTGTCGTGGACAACGACTGGTGGATCGCGCATTCCGCACAAGTCGATCGCAATTCCGTCCGTGGCTCTTGGGGAGCGGGCCCGAACACGTCGGTAGTTTTGTTCTGCGCAAAACTCCAGCCGTGGAAACGGCCGTTCGACCTGTTGCAAGCTTTCGCCCAGGCCGACGTCCCTGATTCTCTTCTGGTTTTTGCTGGAGAAGGCCCTTTACGGGAATCCTTGCAATCGGAATCCAACCGCCTCGGCTGCTCGCACAGAGTGCGCTTCCTGGGATTCGTAAATCAATCGCAACTCCCTGCCTGCTATACAGCCGCCGATCTGCTCGTCCTTCCTTCCGACTACGAGCCCTTCGGCCTCGTAGTCAATGAAGCGATGCTTTGCGGCTGCATGGCTGCCGCCAGCGACCAGGTGGGCGCAGCTCGCGACCTCATCGCTCCGGTCGACCCGTCCTTCATCTATCCGTGTGGAGACATCGGCTCGCTCGCGGCGCTGCTGCGTCGAGCATTTTCCGACCCTCACAAACTGGCAAAACTCCGCGCGGCCGCTAGGGAGCGTATGACGACATGGTCGCCGCGAGAATATATTGCGGCCACCCTGGAAGCCGTCGAGCGCGCCGTGTCCCACCTTCGGCCAATCGCTTAGTCGGGCGCCCGGCCGCCTTGGCCCCCGCCATTCCCGCCATTTCCTAACTGTGCTAAAATCCTAGGGTTCCGGAAAAGTATGACTCGCATCTGGGTTCGACTTTCCCCGGTTCATTGTCGGTCTCCGCACAGGGCGACCCCGCAATGCAGGTTGAATGAGCCACGCGTCCATTCCTTGGCAGTGGCGGGGGCCATTAATCCAAATTCAGCGGACCGCCTGGCGGTCGCGACCAATAAAGAGGATTTGTCATGTCTGGGCACTCAAAATGGGCAACAATCAAGCACAAAAAGGCTGCTACTGACGCCAAGCGCGGCCGCGTCTTCACCCGAATCATCCGAGAAATCAGCATCGCCGCCCGCATTGGAGGAGGCGATCCGAACTCCAATCCCCGCTTGCGGACAGCGATTTTGGCGGGCAAGAATGAAAACATGCCGAACGAAAACATCGAGCGCGCCATTCTCCGCGGCACCGGCCAGCTCGAGGGCGAGCAATACGAAGAAGCGATGTTCGAAGGCTACGGGCCCGGCGGTGTGGGCTTGCTGATTCAGGTGGTCACCACAAATCGTAATCGCATTGTGGGCGAATTCCGGCATCTGATGACGAAAAACGGCGGCAACATGGCCGAAGCCGGCGCGGTTGGCTGGATGTTCCACCGCAAAGGCGAGATCACCGTTCCAAAAGAAGCAGCCAGCGAGGAAAAACTGCTCGACCTGGTTCTGGAAGCGGGCGCCGAAGACATGAAGGACGACGGCTCCGCCTGGTACATCGTCACCCCGCCGGAATCCCTGGAAACAGTGAAAGAATCGCTGGCGAAAGCTGGGATCACCCCTGCATCGGCGGAAATCGGCATGGTGCCGCAGAATTACATCAAGCTGACCGGCGCGCAGGCTACCCAGATGTTGCGCCTGGTCGAAGCGCTCGAAGAGCACGATGACGTGCAGCATGTTTACGCCAACTTCGATATTGATGAATCCGAAATTCAAGCGGCCGTCGGCGCAAACTAAATCAGCCTGTCGTATTTCAGTTTTCTCAAAGAGCCA
>DATLVJ010000272.1:0-13354 GCA_035577585.1 Candidatus Limnocylindrales bacterium | reverse complement strand
CAGGAACATTCGGTGCGGGCATTGAGCCTGATTCAGGTGGCGGGTTGCGCGGTGATGGCCTGGCCGTTGGCGGGCGCGGCGGCGGCGATCCACTGGCAGCCGATGCGGTTTTCGGGGTCGTGGGGGCTGTGGCTGGGCATTGGGATCTGCGCGGTGTTTGCTACCGCGGTGGCTTTCACGGTGCAGTTGTGGGCGCAGCAATTTACCTCGCCGGGGCATGCGGCGATTCTGTTTGCGCTGGAGCCGGTGTTTGCGGTGATTACGTCATATATCGTTTTGCACGAGCGGTTATCGGGGCGGGCGATGAAGGGCGCGGGGATGGTGGTTGCGGGGATCGTGCTGGCGGAGTTGTTGGGAGCGCCGATGGCGCCGGAAGCGCCGGAGCCGGTGTTTGAGGGAAGGGTTTATTTTAAGCCCTGGTGGAAGGAGACGTAGTGGAGCGTAGCGGCCACCTTCAGGTGGCCGAGGAAAAGCGCCCGCCCTGTAAAAGCGTTCGGAATGCAAAATGCGCACCTCAGAAGGCGGCCGCTACAAAGCAGGATTGTCCACCTGAAGGTGGACGCTACGTCACCGTGCGTCGGAATAATTTTTTATGTCGACGGCGTCGTACATGGTGGCTGTCGCGGTGTGGGCTTTTTCGTAGGTGTCGATGGAGTCGGCGTGGAGCAGGGAAGTGCCGATGTCGTCGAGGCCTTTCAGCAGGACTTCCTTGCGCGAGGGGGCGATTTCGAATTTGTAGACGAGGCCGTGGTTGTCCTTCACCGTTTGGCTGGGGAGATCAACCGTTAGCGAGTAGCCCTCTTCTTTTTCGGTGCGCTGGAAGAGTTCTTCGATTTGCGCTTCGGTGAGTTCGGCGGGGAGGATGCCGTTCTTGAAGCAGTTGTTATAGAAGATGTCCGCGTAGCTAGGCGCGAGGATTACCCGGAAGCCGTAATCACCGATGGCCCAGGGGGCGTGCTCGCGGCTGGAGCCGCAGCCGAAGTTGGCGCGGGCCAACAAAACCGAGGCGCCTTTGTAGCGCGGGAAATTCAGAACAAATTCAGGGTTTGGTTTTTCGCCTGGCAGGTAGCGCCAGTCATAGAAAAGTGTGCGTCCAAAGCCCTGGCGGGTGAGCGCCTTTAGAAATTGCTTCGGCACCATCTGGTCGGTGTCAACATTGACCCGATTCATCGGTGCGACAAGCCCGGAGTGTGTGATGAACGGTTGCATTCAGAGGTCCTCAAACATCAATTTAATGCGCGGCCCCAGTGTGACTTAATCCATCTCGCCAAGACTGGGCGAACAAAATTTAGAGCTGCGGTACCCCCGAAGAGGAGAACTAAAGGAATAGTCCTCCGCCACCAGGGCAGATTCTTGTCGGTAGACAGGTAAAACATCGTGAAGATGCAGGTTGCGACCACTACGAACAAGACGAATGAGACTATTTCCTTCTGTCTTGGTGAAAGCAGTTCGCGGTGCATATCCATGAGAAGACCTACTCCACATGCGCGACGTCGAATTCGCGTACGTCGACGAAATGGCCGGCGATTGCGGCGGCTGCGGCCATTACCGGGCTGACGAGGTGCGTGCGGCTGTCTTTGCCCTGGCGGCCTTCGAAGTTGCGGTTGGAGGTGCTAGCGCTGCGTTCGTGCGGCGGCAGGACGTCGGCGTTCATGCCGATGCACATGCTGCAGCCTGCGTCGCGCCATTCGAAGCCTGCGTCGGTGAAAATTTTGTCGAGACCTTCTTTTTCGGCCTGGGCCTTGATGCCGCGCGAACCGGGAACAATCAGTGCCTGCTTGATGCTCTTGGCGACGTGCTTGCCTTCGACCAGGTGGGCCGCGGCTCGCAAATCGTCGATGCGAGAATTGGTGCAGGAGCCGATGAAGACGCGGTCGACCGGAATGTCCACGATCGGCGTGCCGGGCTTCAGGCCCATGTACTTCAACGCGCTTTCGGTGGCCTTTTGGTCGTTCAGGTCTTTGTAATCGTGCGGGTCGGGGATGCGTCCGTTGACGCTGGTGACCATGCCGGGATTCGTGCCCCAAGTGACTTGCGGGGCGATCTGCTCGGCTTGGAGTTCGACGGTCATGTCGAATTTGGCGCCGGCGTCGGACTTCAACAGTTTCCAGCGGTCGACAGCGGCTTGAAATTCCTTGCCGCGAGGAACGAACGGACGTCCTTCGAGATAGGCGAACGTTGTTTCATCGGGCGCAACCATGCCTGCGCGGGCGCCGCCTTCGATGGTCATGTTGCAGACGGTCATGCGGCCGTCCATCGAGAGGGAACGGATGGCTTCCCCGCCGTACTCGGCTACGTGGCCAGTGCCGCCGCCGATACCGATTTTTCCGATGATGGCGAGAATGATGTCCTTCGCGGTGACGCCCTTGGGGCGCCTGCCATTGACGACGATGTGCATCGTCTTGGAGCGGCTTTGCACCAGACATTGTGTGGCAAGCACGTGCTCGACTTCGCTGGTGCCGATGCCGAAGGCCAGCGTGCCGAACGCGCCGTGAGTGGAAGTGTGGCTGTCGCCGCAGACTATCGTTTGGCCGGGCTGCGTGATACCGAGTTCGGGGCCGATGATGTGGACGATGCCCTGGTTTTTGCTGTGCATGTCGAAGAGGCGGACGCCGGTTTCGCGGCAGTTGCGCTCAAGGGCTTCGAATTGGAGTTTGGCGTCCGTGTCGAGGATTGGAAGCAGGCGATCAGTGGTAGAAACCGAATGATCCATTACGGCGAAGGTGAGATCTGGGCGGCGGACTTTGCGCCCTTCGGCTTTCAGCCCGGCAAAGGCTTGCGGGGAAGTGCCTTCGTGAATGAGGTGCCGGTCGATATAGATGAGCGCGGGCTTGCCGGATTCTTCGTAAACGAGGTGGTTGTCCCAGATTTTCTCGTAAAGTGTTTTGGGTGCCATAAGGTGTCTAGGAAAAGTTTAGCACTCTGGGGACGTGGGGCAAGTCGCATGCAGGCTGGAGGACCGAGAGCGGCCCGCCCCGTAAAAGCGTTCGGGGTGCAAAATGCGCACCTCCCTTCCTTCGTCAGGGCAAGCAGAAGGCGGGCCCTACAAAAGCTGTCTTCGTTCACGCACGTTTCGGTCGCTTGTAATAGAGGACCAGGCCGGCGAGATTCGCGAGCAGGATTACTGCGACAGTTTTTGCGGAATAGGCCGATTGGCTGGCGACGGGAATAATCGGAAAGATAGAGAGCGCGACGAAGAGCAGGGTCATCAGGAAACCGAAAGTGGCGAGCAACTTCATCCAGAGCGGGCCGCGCAGGAAAGATTCTTTTCCCGCCAGGACGGGGATGGCGAAGAGCGCGAGGTAGGCGATCGCATAAAAGGTAAAGGCCCAGATGAGGAGGAGTTCGAACGCTTCCTGCGCGCCGACGCCAATCAGCACTGCGACGCTGGCCGCGAGGGTGATACCGCCGAGGAAGAAGATGGAGTTGACCGGGGTGCGATAGCGGGGGTGCAGACGCGTGAACCATTGCGGCAAGAGGTGGTCCCATCCGGCGCACATGGGCAGGCGAGTGTTGGCGGCAAAGTTGAGGCTGAAGCTGGAGAGATAGTTTGTGAGCAGAAAGAGAATCGCCACGGGGACGATCACTTCGCCGAGGCGAGTGCCGCCGAGCGCCACGCGAAGCGCTTGAGGGATGGGTCCGATGACGTCAATGTTGTCGGGCGAAACGTAGGCAAGGATCGCGCTGGTGCCGAAGATGTAGAGCAAGGCGATTAACGGGGCGGCGATCCAGATGGCGCGGGTGAGGTGGCGGCGGGGATTGCGAGATTCTCCGGCAAAAATGGCGGCGTATTCGAAACCGCAGAGCGCGCCGAAGCTCATTTTGCTGAAGACGCTGAAGCTGAAGAGGGTGAGCGGCGGCATCGTGAGACGCAGCGGGTGATAGCCGTTCGCGGCCTGGACGCCGGGGCGGATGAACGGCAGCGCGGCCAGAAGAAGGATAATCAGAACGGTCAGCGCGCTGCCAACGTTGGTGACCCATTTTCCAACGCCGAGACCGAGATGCGCCACGAGCATCAACCCTCCGATGATGGCGATAGAGGTGACCAGAAGAATTCCCCGGTGAGCGGCGACTGCGTCGGAGTCCAATCCCAAGGCGTATGCGGCGTAATTCGTGGTGACGAGGCCGATCGAGGCGACGTAGAGGACCACGTACATCCACAAATTGAGCGCGACGAGGAAGCCGACCGCGTCGCCAAAGGCATTGCGCGCCCATTCGTAAAGGCCGCCTTCGATGGGGAGCCGCTGGTTCAGATGGGAAACGACCAGGGCTTGCGGCAGGAAGAAAAGCGCGATGGCCAGCAGCCAAAGGACTACGTGCGCCGGGCCCGCCTTTACTGCGGAGCCGAAAAAATCAGGGACGACGACGAGGAGGATGGAAGCGAGGACGAGATCCGCGAAGCCGAGCTCTTTTCGGAGGGCGGAGGCGGGGGCGGCGGGCTGCAATTCGGCAATGGCCGGCGTGGACGGGCTGAGGGTGGCCAAGTGTCCGGACCGAAGTCCTTTTCTCCTGGGAAGAAAGTGGCGTTAGTGTGCCGGGTAGGAAAAAGAGAAGCAAGGGAATTTCGTTGCGCACTCTATTCCCGAATCAAAAAGCTTGTCATCCTGAGGGCCGCGTCGTTTGCGGCCCGAAGGACCTCAACTGGATGAATTGAGCAAGGATTTGACGTTGAGGTCCTTCGCGCATCCTCATCGGATGCACTCAGGATGACAAAGGGTGGGCGGGGTGAGGGGCCCCGTTGATTGCGGGCCGAAGGATTTCAACTTAATGAGTTGAGCAAGGACTTGACGTTGAGGTCCTTCGCGTCCCGATCGGAATCGGGACGCGAAGGATGACAACCGCTCGGGTGGGCGGTCAACAAGACGACTAGGACGCTTTCGAGCGATGCTGTTCGCGGACCTTTACTTCGTAGTGGCGGACGCGGCGATCGTAGGAGGTCAGGAGGTCTACGGCTTCTTCTGCGACGACGGCTGATTCGCGGTCGAGGCCGGCGAATTTTTCGATAGCTTCGAGCGAGGACCAGAGAGTTTCAACGATCATTTCCGCGACGACGCCGTCGGATTGAGTCAGGACGCGCGCTTCGATGAAGCCGTCTTTCGCGCGGAGGTGGGGAAGAACATGCTCGTTGAAGTGGCGGAGGTAATCGGGCAGGCGAAGTTCGGTGGTGCGGGCGGACCAGAATCGGACGACCATTTCAGATTGCTCCTCGGCTTGCGGTAGCGTTCGCCAGGTCAAAGTCTGTGCCGACGACTACATTCCAGGGGCGAACTTCCCAACGTTCGACGAGGCCGTTGCGGACGTAGGGATCTTTCTCGGCAAATGCTTTTGCCGCGTCAGGGGAATCGCCGCGGAAGACGATAAGGGCAGTGTCGGCGGGCTCGGCAAGCGCGCCGCCGAGGACCAGTTCTCCGCGATTGGCGGCGCTGCGCGCGTGGTCGAGATGCGCTTCGCGAAAGGCGGTGCGGCGATCAACGAAACCCTGCACCACGTGATAGAGGAGCGCGTAGTAAGCCATGGTTGCCTCCTTGCCCGGAGTGGGCCTGTAGAAAAATAGCGTACCACGTTGTGTTAGCGACTGAGTGAAGTAGCGGACACCTTCAGGTGGCCGGGATTTCCGTCGCAAATGGTGTTCTGGTCCACCCTTCCTTCGTCAGGGCAGGCACTGAAGGTGGACGCTACGTTGGCTAGCCGCCGGCGATGGAGGGGACTAGCAGGACGCGGTCGCCGTCTTTTAGCGGGGAGGATTCGCCATTTAGGAAGCGGATGTCTTCTTCGTTTAGATAGACGTTTAGGAACTGGCGGATTTGGCCCTGGTCGTCGCGGACGTGGCGGGAGAGGGCAGGGAACTTTGCCGTTAGATCGTTCAACGCTTCAGCGACGGTGGTCGCCCCGCTGTCTACTTTGGGCGAACCCTCGGTGAAGCGTCGGAAGGCTGTGGGGATTTCGATTGTGATTGACATGGAGTGCTCGGATCCTTTCGATGCGGCGTTTTGCCGGGTGGTAGAGCTAAATTTTTTGCCTGGTGGCCAGCGGAGCCGCCGAGGCGACCGACCTGAAGGTCGGCCACTACATAATCAAACCTGGACCCTATCTTTTAGTTGCTCGTGTAAGAGGGCTTCGAAGGCGTCGAGCTTGGGCTCGATGACTTCGGTGGCGGGGAAGTCGGCGGCGATGGCGTCGGTGGTTTTCAGGCCGTTGCCGGTGATGCAGACCACTGTGGTTTCGTCCTTGGCGATGCGGCCCTGCTGAATCAGCTTGGCGGCTACGCCCGCGGTTACGCCTCCGGCGGTTTCGGCGAAGATGCCTTCGGTTTCGGCGAGCAGTTTGATGGAATCGATAATTTCGGGATCGGGGATGTCTTCGGACCAGCCGCCGGATTCGCGAATCAGGCGGAGGGCGAAGGGGCCGTCGGCGGGATTGCCGATGGCCAGGGAGCGCGCGATGGTGTTTGGTTTTTGCGGGGTGAAGCGCGGCAACTCGCGTTTCACGGCGTCCGCGATTGGCGAGCATCCGGTGGCTTGTGCGCCGAAGAATCTGACTTGTTTCGGCTCGACCCAGCCCAGATGTGCCAGTTCGGCGAATGCTTTGGCGATCTTGCCGATCAGCGAGCCTCCGGCCATGGGGACTACCACGTTGTCGGGAAGTTCCCAGCCAAGTTGTTCGGCGATTTCGTAGCCGTGGGTTTTGGAGCCTTCGGCGTAATAGGGGCGTAGGTTAACGTTCACAAGTCCCCAGCGGAACTTATCGGCAATCTGGGTGCAGAGGCGGTTGACGTGATCGTAGTTGCCGTTGATGCGTACGATGCGCGCGCCGTAGACGGCGGTGTTCAGCACTTTCGCGGGTTCGAGGTCCGCGGGAATGAAGACGCAGGTGTCGAATCCCTGATGCGCGCCCTGAGCAGCGACGGCGTTCGCCAGGTTTCCGGTGGACGAGCAGCCGATCGTTTCAAACCCGAACCGGCGTGCGGCGGCCAAAGCCGTGGCCACCACGCGATCCTTGAAAGAAAGAGAAGGGAAGCAGACCGCGTCGTTCTTGAAATAGAGATTTTTCACGCCGAGCTGCGAGCCGAATTTGCGCGACTTCAGCAGCGGAGTGCCCCCGATGGGCTGGCTCGGCGTGAAGCCCTGCGGCAGCGGCAGGAACTCCGAGTAGCGCCACATGTTGAAAGCGCGCCGCGACAGGGCTTCGCGGCTGACGGTCTGCCGCAGGGCTTCGTAGTCGTAGCTCACTTCCAGGGGAGCGAAACATTCTTCGCAGTAGGATTGCGGTTGGTTGGGATATTTCTTTCCGCATTCCCTGCAACGTAAGAAAAAGATTTCCTTCATAAGTCACCTCGTCGGGGCTCTTTGGCCAGAGGCCGGGAGCCGCCAGTTGAAATGACGTGGGATGATCGCGGGCAGCGCGGAGGGAGAAAATGAAAAACCCTCCGTGCCAAAGTGCAGGAGGGTCTCAGAAAATCTGTGAACGCTTCCAACTCTTTAGCAGTTTTTTACGTGGAGCAAGTCGCCCTAAATCGCCACGTGACACCGCAATTGCGGCTAACCCATTTATGCTAGAAGGCGAACTGATTGTCAAGGCGAAACTTAGCGACGAAAGCGAGAGAAGCCTAAAGCAGGCCTTCCGACGTCCAAATGATAGGTGCACCAAAGTTCCAGTGATACCCGTCCGGACGGCCAGTTAACGCCGACGCGCATCTAAGGTAACAAGAAACTCCGCGCTTTCCACGGTGTTATACTTTGCGCAGGTGGACTGGGCCACGGAAATAGATAGGAGCCAGATTGTATGGAGCAGTCAACAAATACCAAGGTGAATTGGAGCAACCGGCGAACGTATGTGGCGGCCGGATTGATCGCAGCGACTCTTTCGGTGGGCATTCTGATCGGCACGGTAGTTTCCGGGAAAGTTTCCGCGATGCGCTCGTTTACGTTCGCGGGCACTTCGGCGGCGCCGCTGTCCCTGCCGGACCCGATTCCTTCGTCGAATAGTTTTTCGGGCATCGTAAACCGCGTTGAGCCCGCCGTCGTCAACATCGCGACGACCCAGGTGATGGATCGGAAGTCCAAGCGGCATCGCGGGGGCGACGAAGATGACCCCAGCGAAGATTTCTTCTTTCATTTTTTTGACGGGCGTCCGGACAACGGGCCCCGCGCAGAGCGCAGCCTCGGCTCCGGCGTGATCGTGGACAAGAGCGGATACATCCTGACGAACAACCACGTCGTCGAGCAAGCCACCAAGATTCAGGTGCAACTCAATGGAGACACGACAAAGTACACGGCCAAGGTTGTGGGCGTGGACGAAGCGACCGACCTGGCGGTTATCAAGATTAGCGCGGGCAAGGAACTTCCGTTCGCGAAGCTGGGCAATTCCGAAGGCGTGCAAGTGGGAGATTGGGTGCTGGCGATTGGCAGCCCGTTTGGCCTGAACGCGACGGTGACCGCGGGGATTATCAGCGCGAAGGATCGCGCCGGCATCGGCCAGCAGTTTCAGCGCTTTTTGCAGACTGACGCAGCGATCAACCCGGGCAATTCCGGCGGTCCGTTAGTAGATATGGCCGGGCAAGTGATCGGCATCAATACGGCGATTATCACGGGGAGCCGCGGTTATGAGGGCGTCGGCTTTGCGATGCCATCGTCAACCGCGATTAGCGTTTACGACCAGATCATCAAGAGCGGCCGCGTGACGCGTGGTTCGATCGGCGTCAGCTTCCAGGAAGAACTAGGCACCAACCAGATTACGTTGAAGTCATTGGGCGCGCCGTACGGCGTGGTGATTGAAGGCGTGGAACCCGGCAGTCCGGCGGAGAAAGCCGGCTTGAAGGGCGGCGACGTAATCACCTCGGTCAACGGCACGGCGGTAAAGACCGGCAACGACCTGGTGAACCCAATCGCTTCCGCTCCAATTGGGAGCAAGGTGAAGATCACCTACTTCCGCGACAAGCAGATGAAGGAAACTTCCGCCACGGTTGAGGACCGCACACGGGTGTTCCCGAATACCCAGGGCCGCGTGAGCAGCACTCCGGACGAGAACGCTCCGGCCGAATTTGGCCTGCACATCGAAAACCTGACGCCTGTGCGCGCACAGAAGGTCGGAATCGAAGGGCAGAAGGGCGTGGTGGTCAGCGAAATCGAACCAGCGAGCTTTGCCGATGATATCGGTTTCCAGCCGGGCGACGTGGTTTCGGAAGTGAACGGCGCTTCGGTAACCTCGGTGGACGATTATCGCAAGGCCGTCTCCAAGCTGAAGCCAGGAGAAAACGTGGTGTTCAAAGTCCTGCGCCGCAACGGCGACCGGGTGATGACCATGTTCCTTCCGGGCGTGGTGCCAGCGGACACAAAACAATAGACCGGCGAATAGGATAGGCCCAGCTATGCGTAGAAAGCCGAACAACTGTCGAATGACACGTCTGATTCTTGCGGCGCTGGCCGTGGGCAGCTTGACGCTGCCCGCGTCCGGCGGAGTGCAGACAACCGCCGGGGCGCGGAATACAACTCACAAACCTGCAACCGGAGTGGCCGGTTCGAAGACGGCTTCCGGAACGGCAAAGAAATCGAGCAAATCGGGAAAGAGTTCCAGCCGCAAGAGCAAACGAGTGAAAGGGCAGGCCGCGCCGACAACTGATCGCATCAACGAAATCCAGGGAGCGCTTGTGAAGAAGGGCGCTTACAGCGGCGAGCCTTCCGGGAAGTGGGACGATTCCACCGTGGAAGCCATGAAGAAATTCCAGGCTTCGCATGGGCTAAACCCCACCGGAAAAATGGACGCTTTGACGCTGCAGAAACTGGGGCTTGGATCGGATACAGCGGGGATGGGCGTGCCAACGCCGCCGCCGAATTCGTCGAATCGGCTGCTTTCCTCGAAGGTGCAGCGAGACGAAGTGAAGAACGAGCCCGAATAAGACCCTGCCAGGGATTCGGAAAAACTTCAAAAACATATCGTTCCAAACTCCGTTCTTGAACGGGGTTGGGGATTTGCCTTTTTCGTTCGATGGATAGATTGACATCAAGGTTGACGAATGCATTTACTCGTTTGCCGGCAGTTGTCTGGAGTTTGGGGGACAGCAGATCCCTCACCCGCAAGAGGCGCGGGTTCGGGATGACAGTTGGGGCAGGTTTCGCGCGCTGAGCGAGCTTTCGGTTAATAGCAGACTTCGCGGGAAATTATTTTTTGCGTTTGTGGGCCAGCGCGCCTACTGCTTTCGTGAATTCTTCCAGGACTTCGGTTTTTACCCGGTTCAGCACGAATTGGCCTTCGCGTTTGCACTGGATGAGGCCCGCTTCGGAGAGGATCTTTAGATGGTGGGAGACCGTGGCGGGCGTGACGCCGCGCATTTCCACCAGGGCGCAGCAGTTTACGCCTTCGTGGGAGGCGATCTGCTCGTAGATTTTGAGGCGGGTCTGATCGGCCAGGGCTTTGGAGATTTTTTCAATCTGGGTCAGGTTCATTCGTCAAGTCCTTCTGCTCTCAACAGCTTACTCCAGGGCGGGGTCCCGCAGGCACTTTGTAATTTGTCTTGTAACCAACCAGTTAGATGTTCATCTAACTGTCGAAGTTGCTTAAATCAAATCTGCCCGGAACAAGGTTCCGGACGTGCTTGCAAGGGGAGGATTTATGAAGCGTTTAGAAGGGAAAGTGGCGGTAGTTACGGGAGGGAACAGCGGAATCGGCCTGGCCAGCGCGCAACGCCTGAAGGAAGAGGGCGCGAGCGTGGTGATTACCGGCCGCAGCAAAAAGACGCTGGATGAAGCCGTGAAGCTGCTGGGCAGCGACGTTGTGGCGATTCAGTCGGACGTTTCCAAATCCGGTGAGATCGAGAAAGTGTACGAAGCGGTTTCGAAGAAGTTCGGCAAGATCGATATATTGTTCGCGAATGCGGGTGTGGCGAAGTTTCTTCCGGTAACCGCGGTTACCGAAGAGCACTACGACGAGCAATTTGACATCAATTCCAAGGGCGCGTACTTCACGATTCAGAAGGCACTGCCGTATTTGAACGATGGCGCGTCCATTATTCTGAATACCAGCGTGGTCAGCCAGCAGGGACTCCCGACAGGATCCGTCTACGCCGCAACGAAGGCGGCCATGCGTTCGCTGACGCGGTCCTTCGCTAGCGCGTTGGTGGAGCGCAACATTCGTGTGAACGCCGTTGCTCCCGGCCCGATTGAAACGCCGATCTTCGGGCGGACCGGGCTTTCCAAGGAAGAGGTGGAAGGATTTGCCTCTTACGTCCTGACCCAGGTGCCGATGAAGCGGTTTGGGAAGTCGGAAGAAGTCGCGTCGGCGGTGGCCTTCCTGGCTTCCTCGGACGCGTCGTACATTACGGGCATCGAGCTGAACGTCGATGGCGGCATGGGCCAGGTCTAAGCAACGCCCTGCTGGAAGTTCATTCAACGCAATAGCAAAAAAAAGCGGCCCGCCAATTGGCGGGCCGCTTTTTGTTTATGCCGACTGATTCCGGATTGCCCCGATCTAGAAGAAGAATCGGAAACCGATCTGGAGTTGCCTTGGAGTGTAGGCAATATTGCTGTTCGAGTTGGTCACCGAGCCGAACGACGAATTGTAGCTAAGGCACGGCGCCGCGGTACTGCAAGGAACGTTGCCGCCGGCAGAGGTTACGGAGCCGGTGGTTGAGATGCTGTAGCCGGTGGTGCTCACCCCGGTAACATTCTGGTGGTTGAAGATATTGAATGCCTCGGCAATGAGTTCCACCCTATAGCGCTCGCCAAATTGGACGTTCTTGGAGAGGCGCAGATCCATATTGATGAGGCGCTTTTGGCGGAAAGTGTTGCGGCCAACCGCGTCGATCCCTTTGCGCCCGTTGGAGCCGTTTACACCGGCGCCAAGCGCAGTGAACGTGGAAGTGGTTACATCGCCGGTGACTGGATCCGTACTGGTGGTAACGATTTTCGGCGGTGTGCCGGAAGTCACCAGCGAGTAGGGAAGCCCGCTTTGCGAGGAATAGATCGGCGAGAGTTGCCAGCCGTTGGTGAGATAGCCGAGCCAACCGGCAACTTTCCATGGGCTTTCGGCGACCGCGCTGACCACGAGGCGGTTCCGAACGTCGAAAATGGAGTTGCCATATTCGCCCCTGATATTGGTCGGAACCAGTAGGTCATTGGTGTCGGAGAAAGTGCTGCCGTTCTGGCCGTAGTCCAGGGCATGGGCCCAGGTGTAACTGCCGGTGAACTGCAGATGATCAGTCATGCGGCGATTGAGGGCCAGTACGAGAGCATTGTAGTTAGAACTGACTCCGCTGAAGACAGAGGTGGTGGATCCGAAATTGGAATTCGGCCGAGTCACGTTGGTGGTGATCGGGGTGCCGCCGCCTGCGGGAGTCACGACAGTGCTGATCGTGCCGTAGAAGGGCGTGGTGTAAGTGGTCGAGGGGATAGGTCCGCCAGCGCCAACCGTGTAAGTGATGTTGTTGACGGGAGCGCCGGTGTTGGTGTCCACGAAGTCGGGCAAGCTGCGGCCATAACTGCCCAGGTAGCTGATAGAGACAACGGTGTTGCGAGCGACTTCATGCTCGATCGTCAAGTCCGTCTGCTGCACCGAGGGATTCTGGAGGTTTCTGTCGAGATAGGTGACCGCCAGCGCTGAAGTCACAGACGGCTGGTTGAGCAGGATTTGAGGGAACTGGGCGACGCCCGCGCCGGTGTTAGGGGTAAATGAGAAAGAGAATTGCGAGCCGGGAACGCCGGTATTCGTGAGGGCGTTGTAGATGGTGGAGTTGATGATGCGGCCGAAGTAGATGCCGTAGCCTGCGCGAACGGAAGTTTTGCCGTCGCCAAAAACATCCCAGGCAAAGCCAATACGAGGTCCCAGGTTGTTTTTGTCGCTGGGGAAGGACTGCGTCTGCGGCAGAAGGGAATTGGGCAGGATCACGTCGGGCAGCATTTCATACTCATACCGCGCGCCAACCGTGAGGGTGAAGCGAGGCAGAATGCGCCAGTTGTCTTCCGCAAAGAAGGAGATGTCGTTGGTATTGAAAGAAAAGCCGAGAGGGCCGAAAGCCTGCTGGTAACTGGAGTAGCAGGGAAGGGTGTGCGCCTTCGTGCTGTCGAGACACTGGTTCGGCTTGAGGAGGTCCGAGATGTAGTTAGCAACCGTGCTGTAGCTATAGGAGCCGTACTGGAAGCGCAGGTTCTGGCTGAGGTCATGCGTGTGGGCGATGTCGAACCCGAACTTGACGGTGTGCTTGTTATGGGTCCAGGTGAGAGTGTCCGCGTATTGGGTGCGGGTTTCGTCGGGAAAGGAAGGGCGTTGGAGAAAAGTGGGCACGCCCATGTCGAAGCCGTTGGTGATGAAGACGTCCGGAGGCAGGCCGAGGGGATTGACGTAGCCGGGCGCTGTCGAGGGA
>DATLVJ010000271.1:0-2413 GCA_035577585.1 Candidatus Limnocylindrales bacterium | reverse complement strand
TTTAATGGCTGAGTAATGGAAATGCCGTGATGCGAAGTTTGGCCGAGCCGTATGGAATCAGAGTCAACGATTCTAGCGGTTCGTTCGATTGAACCGGGCTTTGTGGTGGTGGCGCGGCCGAGCCGTTCAGCAGTCTCCACTCCGGAATGCGACGGCCTTTCGCGACCAGCTCCACGGGGGCGCCGTCCGGACTGAATGGATAATCGCCGACTTGCTTTTCGCGCATGGCGATGCCGGACTCGGGCCGCGCCGGATCGAGCGCCAGTGCATAATTCCACGGCGTAGCCGGATAAACTTCCCAATCTGCCGCGGGTGACTTGTCGTGCAGTTTCTTCCATTCCTCCCCGACCTTGAGCGAGTAGACCAACGGTCCACCCTCGATCGCTACAGAGTCCTGATACCAGCGCGACACCCGCAACCGCATCGGAAATGTCAATTCGACCGCGTCGCCCGCGCGCCACTCGCGATCGATCCGGTGAAAGCTGCCCGGCTGGATACCGTTCTCCGGCTTTCCGTTGACCGTGATACTCGCGCCCGCGGCCCATCCCGGAATCCGCAGCTCGAGCGGAAAGTGCGCGGGCTTCTCCGGGCTCACTTTGAGAGAAATCTTTTCGCGAAACGGATAAAGCGTGTCCTCGGCGATCGCAACCTTCGTGCCGCCGCGCACGACGCTGCGCACCTCGCTCGGCCCATACGCCACCGCGGCTAGTCCGTCGTCCTGGGTCGCCATCCACAAGCTCGCCACAAACTTTGGCCAGCCCTGGTGGAAGTTGGATGTGCAGCAGCCAAAATTCGGCTCGAGGCCGAATAGGTTTGAGTCCGGTCCGTTATTGGTCCAGTCGCGCTGGTGGAGCGTGCATAGCACCTGGTTGGGTTGCTGATCGTACTGGTGCGCCCACATGTCCGCCGAAAACGTGCCGGGCAGCGGATTGTACGCCATCTTCTCCAGGCGATCGCCCAGAGCCGCATCGCCGAAAATGGCCAGAAGGCGCTCGACCGAGAACATGCCCTCGACCACTGCGCACAACTCAGTACCCTGCGACGGATTCTTGCCCGCGTAGTGCTCGTCGCCCGAATGCACGCCGTTCGGCAATAGGTGATAGCGGTCCATTTCCGCCAGTTGACGGGTTACGGCGGCACGGTCGGAGTTGTCGCGTGAGACCAGCCACCATTCGCCTTCTGTCTTGAGCGCCATGGCGTTGTTCACCACATGCGTGGCCAGCGTGAGCTGTTGCGGGTTCACTTTCGACGTGAACGCAAAGTCGGCGAACTGCCCTTTCCAATCGTGCCCCTCATCGCGCAGTTTGCGCGCGAGGTCCAGCAGGCCCGTATCGCCCGTTCGATTGTAGAGCCAGAGAACGCTAAGCACTTCATCGCCCCAGCGGAACACGGCCCATTCCTTAAGCGGACGCGATTCCATCATGCGCAACTGATAAGCGAAGTAGCGCCGCATGAGTGGAATCACGCGGGCGTCGCCGGAGACCTCCGCGTACTGCGTCAGCGCTTTTAGCATGATCATGTTCGGCCACCAGTCCTGGTTCTTCTCGGGGCCGAGAGAGCCGTCGGGCCGCTGGTGCGTGATGGTCCAGTCCATCCAGCCGCGCACTTTGCTGGTCAGACGCTGATCGTCGAGCAGGTAAGCCAGCGGGACCAGACCGTCGAGAAAGTACGGCCCGCGCTCCCAACTTTCGCCGGTGCCGCCCAACCAGCCGCTGTTCGGGCCGACGTCGGGCCAAAACTCATCCAGATGTCCGCTCAACCCATCAGCCTGAATGCGGAGCTGGCGCGCCAGCCAGCCGCGCGGACGCACCGAGCCGAGCGGCAGCGAATCGAAGCGATTCGGCGCGAGCGGCGTCCGGTTTCTTATGGCCTGCGCGGAAGCTGCTTCGAGACAAAATACGGCCGCCAAGAAGACAGCGTCGCTGCAGGAAATGCGCACGGTGGACTTATTGTATATCTCGATCCGCCGGTGCGCGCTTTGCCCAATGGATCGCAATGCCGCCCAGCACGAAGGTGCGCGCAGTGACTTCGCAAAAATCCATCGCGCGAAGCAGCGTTGCGAATTCTCTCGCGGATAGAAAGCCTCGCAGCGAATTGGGAATGTAAGTGTAAATACGCGCCCGTCCGTGAAGAATCAAACCCCAGAACGCTCCTTGCGCGTAAAGATAACCAAGGTAAATGAGACGCAGCCATGCGGAATTGGGCAGAAAAAAATCCAGACTGACGAGCATCCCGCAAGGCTTCAGCACACGGTGCACTTCCGCGATCGCATGCGCAAGGTGAAAAAAATTACGGAGTCCGTAACCGATGAAGACAGCGTCGAATATCGCAGGGGCAAAGGGCAGTAAAGCCGCGTCAGCGCAGACCGCATTCCCTAATCCGCTGCGGCGCAGCATGCGGTCACTTAAATCGG
>DATLVJ010000270.1:0-9330 GCA_035577585.1 Candidatus Limnocylindrales bacterium | reverse complement strand
CTGGCATGGCGCGAACTGGACGTTCGTTATTTTCGGCGCGATACATGGCGTGGTTCTTTCCCTGGAACGGTTGGTCTTCCCGGTCGCAAAGGGAGCAGCCGGCACGCTTCCAGCGAAAGGACTGGGTCCGTTTTTTTCCATCTGGGGACAACGGATTCTCACCTTCAATGTGTTTTGCCTGAGCCTGGCTTACTTTCGCGCAACGTCGCTTGCGGCGGCAACGGAGTACCTGGGCGGGCTTTCCAACCTCGCCTGGCGGAGCGAGTACGGTACCGCGTTCCTCATGCTGAGCCTTTTTTCGATACCGTTGTTCATCGTGGATCTGCTCATGGAGGCCAACAACCAGGAATATCCATTCGCGACCAGTTCGTATGCGTTTCGAACCGCGCTTGCCACGGCCGCGTTCGTTGTTCTGGCGCTTTTTTCGGGGAGCAATCTCAATGCCTTCGTCTACTTCCGGTTCTAAATCCAAGGCCATTGCTTGCGTTAAGGTCCTGGCGGTGATTTGTGCGCTGCTTATACTCACCTTCGAAATTGGCTCAGTTTATCTCTTGAATCACCAGTCGGCTACCTACGCCCGGATTTCCCGGCAGTACGACGAGGCTTTGAAGATGCGCACCGCCAGAGCCGGCGAACCGGCTTCTGTACTGATGGTCGGCAATTCTCTCCTGCTTCATGGTGTGCAATTGAATCGCTTGCAAGAGCTGACATCTTCCAGGATGCATATTTATCCGATTTTTCTGGAAGCGACGGGATATTACGACTGGCTCTATGCGCTCCACGGGTTGTTTCTGCGCGGAGCCAGGCCGCAAGTAGTGGTCCTCGGTGTTGGCGTGAACTATTTTCTGGAAAATGGCGTACGTCAGGATTATGCGCCGATGATGTTTTTCAATGCGCGAGACACGCTCACCGTTGCCTCCGATTTGAAACTGGATCGCACTGCGACCAGCAACCTACTTTTGGCGCATTCGAGCACATTCTGGGATACGCGCAGCGCGATTCGCATGCAGGTTCTGAACCACCTGGTTCCGCATCTCGAAGATCTTTTTTCACTCGTGAATCAAAAACCAGCGGTTCCGGAGGGCAGGGAATTCGCGGAGATTACAATCCCCCGCCTCCAAAAATTACGTGAATTGTGCGATGCAAACGGAGCGAGGCTCATCTTGCTGGTTCCACCGACTCTGGATGCTGGAAACGCGATCAGCGAGATGGCCGCCGCTGCCCAAGCCGCGGGAGTGGAAGTTTCCGTACCGGTCGACCCTGCGGCGCTTTCGGCGAAGTTTTATCAGCCGGACGGAATGCACTTGAATAAGGATGGCGCGGTGATTTTTACATCGGCGTTGGCCAAAGATCTCCCGCGAAAAGTGATGGCACGGGAGACATTGGCCGCCCGGAAGTAGGCTATTCCGGCATCAGATTATCCACGCAGCGAATAAACATGAATTTCATGGCAATCACCAAAACAAAAGCGAGCCAAGCCCATGAGCACTGATGCGCCCAACGTGTTCGCGCTGGAACAGGCCGAGCGGTCCTCGCTGACCGCGGACTTCAGCTGGACGTTTGTCGGCAATGCGATTTACGCGGCCGGCCAGTTCGCGATTCTGATGTTGCTTACAAAGCTGGTGCGGCCTGAGCAGGTCGGCCAGTACGCATTGGGCCTCGCGCTGGTCTATCCCGTGATGATGCTTGCGAACATGCAATTGCGTTCGGTGATGAACTCCAGCACGAACAACCAGGTGCAATTCGGGCATTACCTTAGTGTTCGCCTGCTGACCACGTTCGCCGCATTCGCCGTAATCTTCGGCGTTACCCAGGTGCTGCGGTATGACCGCGAACTGACAGCAGTGGTTTTGCTTGTGGGGGTGGCCTATGGAATCGAGACAATCAGCGATGTGTATTACGCTCGCTTGCAACTCCACGACAGAATGGCTGAAATTTCCAAATCGCTGATGGCTCGAGCGGCGTTGTCGGTTCTCGCTCTCGCTGCAGCTACTTATGTGACCAGAAGTGTGATTTGGGGAATCGCGGGGGTCGCAGTCGCGCGTGCGCTGGTGCTCTTTGGATACGACACTCGTGAACGCACACACGTACTTCGCAGGCAAACCAAATGGTATCTACTCAACGGAGAACTGGCGCCGCGATTCGATGCCGGCGAGCAACGCCAGTTGCTGTGGCGAAGCCTTCCGCTCGGAATCGTCGTACTTTTGACAACCCTGAACTCCAGTATCCCCAGTTTTTTCATCAAACATGGAATCGGAGAGCGCGATCTCGGTATTTTCTCAGCGCTTGGATTGACGATCTCGGTTGGAAACATGGCCGTCGTTTCCCTCGGGCAGTCCGCATTCACTCGCTTGTCCAGAGCGTATTCAAGCGGAAACATCGCGGCTTTCGGCTCGTTGCTTGTGGTCTTGCTCACTTGCGGTGCGGGTCTCGGGGTGTGCGGTATGCTCATCTCCAAATTCGCCGGACGCGAGATTCTCACTCTTCTCTTCCGCCCCGAGTACGCTGAGCGGGCTGACCTTCTCCCCTGGATCATGGCGGCGGGTGCTGTTCTTTTCATGGCGCAATTTGTGGGATTCGGAATGACCGCGGCGGGTTTTTATCACTCGCAGGTCTATTTGAACATTATGGCCAACGCAAGCCTGGTGGCTGCTTGCTATCTGCTGGTGCCCGGCAAAGGCCTGCTCGGAGCAATTCTCGCCATGCTGATTGCCGCGGTCGTGCAGCTTGCGGCGAGCGCCGCCATTCTCGCCGCAGGCATGCGGGCAAAAATAAACGCGCGAACGGAAACCCTCGAGGCGGCGTAACGCCTGCGATGCACATCCATCCGGAATTCGGAGAAAACTACGCGTGACGGAACCCAGTCAATTCGGCTCCTTCCCCGGTTATGAAGGTGTACTCGTTCCCGAACCGGTGCGCAGTTATTCGCCGGTACAGGGACGAACAACGGGGCGAAGCTTGCGTCTTCGTTCGAAGCCGCGATTTTCCCTTGCCGGCAGATTCGCCCGCCTATTTGCCGGAATCGAACAGCTTTCCACGCTCGGAAAAATTGCCTTCGGCTCGCTGTGGTTGTTAGTGTTCACGATGCCTTGGGAAGACGCAATCACCATTCCCGGATTTGGCACCAGCGTTCGCCTGATCGGGATGGTGACCTGCGGGTTGGGAGCGCTGGCGATCCTCGAGCGCGGAAGAGTCAGGAAGCCCGCGATTGGCCACGTCGTCATGGCGCTGTTCGTTGTACTCGCCGTCCTGAGTTTCCTCTGGAGCCTCTATCCCGAAGGAACTTTGATCGAGGCATTCTCCTATGTCCAATTGTTCATCATGGTCTGGTTGATCTGGGAACTGGCTCCGGGAGTCCAGGAACAGATGCATCTGATGCGCGCCTATGTATTCGGAACGTTCGTTTCCGGAATAGACACCGTCTACCTTTTTCTTTCTCACCAGGAATCGGTCTACCAGCGTTATGCCGGCGCCAAACTGGATGCCAACGACCTGGGCTTAATCATGGCCTTGAGCATCCCGATGTCGTATTACCTGCTGATTCAAAATCACGGGCGGATGGTTTGGGTTTACAGGGTGCACCTGATTCTCGCGGGCACCACGATTCTGCTGACGGCCTCGAGAGGCGCCACGTTGGCAACCGTTGTCGCACTCGCCATAGTTCCCTTGACGCAAGCCCGTTTAGGCGGCCGGCAGAGAGTTGCGCTTCTACTGACCGTGATACTCCTCATCGGTGGAATTCTCTTCTTGGTCCCCGAAACATCCTGGGAACGCTTGGCAACGGTCCCCACGGAATTTGAGCAAGGGACGTTTACCGGCCGCACCATCATCTGGAAAGCGGGCTGGGAGATTTTCCGCGCACATCCATTTTTCGGTATTGGAGCAAATGCGTTCCGCGTGATCGTAAGCCGCGAACTCGGGGAACCCATTCGGATGGGTGAAGCCGATCCAGCGCCTCCGGCCCACAATACATTTCTTTCTGTGCTTGTGGAGCAGGGCGTCCTCGGCTTCGTGGTGTTCTGCGGCATGCTGGGAGCACTGGCCGTTTCACTTCGGGGTATGCCCCCGTTTCCGCAGCGTCTTTGGATCGTGTCGCTCGCCGTTTGGGTCGTTGGCGTCTCCAGCTTGACCTGGGAAATGCGCAAGCCAACTTGGTTCTTTTTCGGCCTTTTAATGGCGCAGTGCGGAAGCATTCCTCAAATGCTGCGCGATGCGCGGTCGTACGCTCGCCCGCGCCTGAGCGCAGCTCCCTCTTCGGCTCGAATCATGGGAATTGGAATTTGTGCCCCGAAACCTGGATAGCCACTTTTCTCCTGAACAATTTCCTGGTCCACACTGGCGGATTGAGCTCATGAACAAAATCAAAGCAGTGCAGATTATCCCGATGCTGAGCCCGGGCGGTGCCGAACGCGTTGTCGTGCATATTGCGCGGGGATTAAACCGCCGGCGTTACGATCCGATCGTCATCTCTTTTACCGGACGAGTCGGCTGCGACCTCGACTACCTGCTGGAGGATGCGGGAATCGAAGTCCGCTATCTGGGCAAGCATCCGGGATTCGATTACCGCGTCTACAGCCGGTTGGATAGTGCGCTCAAGGAATGCGAACCGGATGTGATCCACACGCACTTGCACGTGCTTCGCTACGCGTTGCCTTCCATGCTGCTGATGAAACGCGTAGCTATGGTGCACACGGTCCACAACCTTGCCGAGCGTGAAATTGAACCCCGAGGGCGCTTGATTCAGCGCTATGCGCTCACCCACGGGGTGAAACCCATCGCCGTGGCGGAAGAAGTGGCGGCCAGCGTGAAGAGCATGTATGGAATTCCCCGCTGCTCCGTGATCCCAAATTGCATTCCAACCGATCTTTATGCAAATCCCCGGACCCCGCGGGAAGTCTGGCGCGCAAAAGAAGGTTTCAAGGACAGCGATATGCTTTTTGCCTGCGTGGCGCGATTTGCTCCACAGAAAAACCACGCGCTCCTGCTGAAGTCATTTGCGCTAGGGCCGGCCTCGGATCCTCGCGCACATCTGGTCCTGGTAGGAGAGGGAGACTTGCGCCCAGAGCTGGAAGAGCAGGCCCGGAAGCTCAACGTCGCCGGCAAAGTGCATTTTCTTGGCCTGCGAAGCGACATCCCCGACGTGTTGAGCGCGGCAGATGCCTTTGTTCTTAGCTCCGATTACGAAGGCAACCCGCTTTCGGTCATTGAGGCCATGGCATCCGGGCTGCCGATCGTAAGCACGGCGGCCGGCGGCGTGCCGAATCTGGTCGAAGCTGGAAGAGAAGGTTTTCTGGTGCCACCCGGAGATTTGCACGGGCTCGCCAAATCCATGAATACTCTGCTGATATACGATGCGGCAAGAAAGTCCATGGGAGCGGCCGCCGCAACCCGAGCCAGAAATAATTTCGACGTCTCGAACATGGTTCGCGCCTATGAGGAAGTGTACGAAAACCAGTTGGCTCTCTCCCAGCTCGGAAACGTGAGCAGTTTGTTCCGTGCGCCCGCCGTTCCCGCCGAAGAGGGCTTGGGAAGTCAACACCACTAAGCTTTACGAGCGAGGAATGAAGACGAAAATGATTAAGGTGATGCACATCATAACCACGCTCGGTCCGGCCGGGGCTGAAAATATGCTGTGCCGGATCGCCGCCGGAATGGACGGGACGCGCTTTGAAAATGAAGTCGTCTCCCTGACCGAAGTGCTGGACCTGGCGGAAAGAATGCAAACCATCGGCGTGCGTGTGCGCACTCTCGCCATGAAGAAAGCCATTCCCAATCCGCTGCTGGTGATGCGGCTGGCGCAATGGATCCGCGAATCGAAGCCGGATGTGATTCACACCTGGATGTACCACGCGAATCTGATCGGCACTCTTGCGGCGAAGCTTGCGGGCAATGTGCCAGTGGTCTGGGCGATTCACCACAACGCGTTTGATCCCCGCGTGGACAAGCGCCGCACAATGCTGGTCAATCGCGCGTGTGCTCTGTTGTCGCGAAAATTCGCCGCCCAAATCGTTTTTTGCTCGGAGGCGTCGCTGTGCACACACAAGAAGCTCAACTATGCTCCTGACAAACTCCAGGTAATTCCCAACGGCTTCGACCTCGATCAAGTGAAGCCGGATCCCGCGGCCCGCGAATCGCTGCGGCAAGAATTGGGCATCCCGGCCGACGCAGTGCTGATCGGCTTCGCAGCCCGCTTTCATCCTCACAAGGATCATCGCAATTTTATTCAAGCTGCCGAGCGTTTGCACAAACTGCTGCCGGAAGTTCACTTCCTGCTTTTCGGGATGGGCATCAATTGGGATAACGCCCAATTGGCGGATTGGATCGAGTCCGCCGGAATCCGCGAGCGCTGCCACCTCCTGGGCTTGCGGCAGGATATGTCTCGCCTCTTCTCCGGAATCGATATCGCCACCACGGCATCGCGCAGCGAAGCCTTTCCGATTGTGGTCGGCGAAGCGATGGCCTGTGGAACGCCATGCGTCGTAACCGATGTCGGGGACTCCGCCTTAATCGTGGAAAACACCGGCAGTGTCGTCCCACCGGAAGACCCTCACGCCTTGGCTGAAGCCTGGCGGGCGCTGATTGAGGCCGGGCCCGCGGTACGGCGGCGCCTGGGAATTGCGGCCAGAGCCCGCGTGGAGCGCCATTTCGCCTTGCCCGCCGTCGTGGAAAGTTATCAGAAGATTTATGCGCAGGCCGCGGCCCCGCCACCACCGAAAATTCCTTCGGCGGGACTTTCGCAATTTGCCCGCTAAATTCGCTTTCGCAGTGAATACATGAAAATAAATTCAAGTCGGCCCCGGCTGGTCATTGCGGTGAATTCATCCATCGCCGTCGGATTTCTGCAGGGCCAACCGGAATATTTTCAGAACTCGGGCTTTGATGTAACTGTTCTCTGCCCTGAAAAACGTTCTGGAGAGTGGGAGGTTGCGCGCCCTGACAATGTCCGCGTCTTGGAAGTTTCCATGGAACGGGAAATCGCTCCCGTACAAGACGTTCGTTCTGCATGGCAATTGTGGGGCATCCTCCGGACGCTGCGGCCCACGGTCACGAATGTGGGAACCCCCAAGGCGGGACTGCTTGGCGGCTTTGCGGCCTGGTTGACTCGTGTTCCTTGCCGCTTTTACACGCTGCACGGCTTGCGTTTTGAGACCACCACTGGGTTGCGGCGCAAACTGCTGATTTACGCCGAGCGCCTGGCGTGCCGTTTTGCCCACCGCGTTGTCTGCGTCAGCCACAGCGTTCGCGAAAAAGCCATTGCCTGCGGCCTCGTCGACCAGCAGAGAGCGATTGTGTTCGGTGCCGGAAGTTGCAACGGTGTGGATGTCTCGCGCTTCGCGCCCACGCCGGAGAGGATACGGCGCGCAGTCGAGTTGCGTCGCCAGCTCAGAATTCCTCCCGATGCACCTGTTGCGTTGTTCGTCGGGCGGCTGACCCGCGACAAAGGCATCTGCGAACTCCTGGACGCGTTTCTTCAGGTTGAGCAGCGCTTCCCCCGCCTTCGTTTGCTACTCGTCGGGACCTTCGAAGACGGCGATCCTCTTCCGGATGAAATTCGCAAACAGCTCGAAACAAACGAGCGCGTGATTCTGGCGGGACCCGTAAACGACCCCGCTCCCTATTACGCCATCGCCGATGTGTTGATCTTGCCGAGCTATCGCGAAGGGCTCCCCACTGTAATTCTCGAGGGACACGCAGCGGCAAAGCCGGTAATCGGCGCGTCGGCGACCGGGATTGTTGACCTTGTGGTGGACGGCGAGACCGGACTTCTTTTTCCAATTGGAGATTCCTCCGCCCTTGCCGATGCGATGGCCAGGATTATCGAAGACAAGGCGCTTGCCAGGAAGCTTGCCCTTGCCGGCCACGAACAAGTGAAACGCAAATTCCGGCAAGAGGTCATCTGGTCTGCTCTGCGCCGTGAGTATCTAAAGGTGTTACAGGGCGCGGAACCGCCGCACTCCTCCGTGCTTCGTCAGCATGAGAATTAGCGGCTAAACAAACGCACATGAACACAAACTCCATCTTTTTCCAGCCGAGAAAGGGTTACGTCCACTGGATTCTGGAATCCGGGAAGGTGCCGCTGTTATTGGGTGCGGTATTGGTTGTCGTAGTGATCGTCATAAAAGCCAACAAGTCCAGCGCGGCAGCTTTTCCCGTCTGGGCGGCCTCAGGTCTGGTCAGGGTAGGAAAAATGGAAGCTCCGGGAATGGTCGGTTCCATCGATATTTCCGGCGCCCGCGGCGAAATTGTAGACGCGCAGATCATTGTCCATGCCCCGGCCGGCGGCTTAACGCAAGTGAACCTGAACGCTTCGGACCTCACTGCCCCTGGAGGCGCAACGATTCCGGCGTCCAACCTGACCCTGTACCGCGAATACTATGTCACCGTCACGGGCACTGCCAATTACGGCGGCGGCGGCAATCCGCCGCTCGGTTCGGGAACGTATCCCGAACCGTTGATTCCGTTCAACGATCCGCAAACGGGCGCGGCCCTGTGCAGCAGCACCGCGACTCTCAAGGCCTGCAATGCGAGCATCGTCGCTGGGGAAAATCAACCTTACTGGATTGACATCTCAATCCCGCACGGAACAACGGCCAGCCCGTCGGGAACCTACACCGGAAACATCTTTGTTACCTCCAATCAAGGCAAGGTAATTGTCCCGGTTTCGCTGACAGTCTGGAATTTCGAACTTCCTCCGCAGCCCTCCGAACTTTCTCTATGGACACTCTGGCCGCCCGCCGCTGGAAATACGATCACCAGTGTTGCCCGGGCCCTCATGCGCAACAAAGTGATGAGCTGGTTCGATGAAGCCGCAAACGCGTCGTCCGACAAATCCAATTCCGGGCTCAACCGCTCCGGTCTCGACGCCTATTTCCATTTCCAGGTTAAATGCGATGGCACTCACGACAAAATCCCATCCGCCAAGGAGATCGATTCCGCGGCCGCTAAATTTCCGGAAACCCTGCCGCTTGACCTCTACGTTGGAGACGAACTCAATAATTGCCCCGAGGGCTACGCAGCTTTAAAAACCATCGGTTCTCAGGCACATGCCGCCAATCGCGCCGTGAAAACGATACTGACCGTAAACACCCCCGATTCGAAACTTTTCGACGATGGCCACGGCCGCAGCGTCATTGACCACTGGGTACTGCTAGCTTCGATGGAAAAGTGGCCCGCGCTTCCGTTCACCGGCGGAGGCGACCTCTGGAGCTACACAAGCTGCAACACCGGCTATGGCAACACACCGGAATGGCTGGTGGATTATCCTCCGATTAACGAGCGCATCCAGGCGGGTTTTCTCAACTGGATGCAAGGCGCCACGGGCATTCTTTA
>DATLVJ010000269.1:0-3294 GCA_035577585.1 Candidatus Limnocylindrales bacterium | reverse complement strand
CACCGTCATCGAACGCCGCGAACACCTCGGCGGCGGCGCCATCACCGAGGAGTTTCATCCGGGCTTTAGCGCTTCCACGCTCTCGCACACGCTCGGGCCCCTTCGCGCCGATGTCGCTCGCGACCTTCAGCTCCAGAATTTCAATCTCCAAATTATTCAACCAGAACCGCGCCTCTTCGCTCCCTCGCAAGACGGCCGCGGCTTGCTCTTCTACAACGACCACGCCAAAACCGCCGCCGCGCTCTCGCATCTCCCCGTGAAAGAGGGCGCGAGCTACACCGAATTCGCCGCGGCTCTCGAGGAAATGTCCGCAGTCTTCGGCCACATCGCGTCCATCACGCCGCCGGCCATCGATCATCCTTCGCCGGAAGACTTCTGGAACTTGTTCACCACGGGGCGCGCCGTCCGCGGCCTCGGCAAAACCGGCATCTTCGATCTCCTTCGTTGGGGACCGATGGCCGTCGCCGATTTCGTCGCGGAGTTCTTCGATACCGAACTTCTGCGCGCCGCTATCGCCGCGCGCGGCATCTTCGGTGCCAATCTTGGTCCGTGGTCCGCGGGTTCCACCGCGCTCCTGCTGCTGCGGGCCGCGGCCGATCCGCATCCTGTCGGTTCGGCGGCCTTTCCGCGTGGCGGACTTGGCGAGTTCTCGCGCGCGCTTGGCGAAGCCGCTAAAGCGGCTGGCGCGGAGATTCGCACCAGTGCTGAAGTGCAGCAGATCCGCACCAAATCCGGTGCTGTTTCGGGCGTCGTTCTTGCCGACGGCGAAGAAATCGCCTGCGAGGCCGTCGTTTCCGGAGTGGATCCGAAGCGCACGTTCTTCCAGTTGCTGGATCCGGCGAATCTCGATCCTGTCTTCGCCATGCGCATGAAGAACTTCCGTGTTTCCGGCAGCGTCGCCAAAGTGCATTTGGCACTTGGTGAGTTGCCGCACTTCACGTCGCTTTCCGACACAGTCGGGCCGGACAGCTTCCGCGAAGCGCTTTCCGGGCGCATTCATATCGGCCACGAAATTGATTACCTGGAGAAGGCGTTCGACGCGTCGAAGTACGGCGAGATTTCCGCCGCGCCGGTTTTGGATGTCACGATTCCGACGATTTTGGATCCTTCGCTCGCGCCGGATGGCAAGCACGTGCTTTCGGCCTATTTCCAGTTCGCGCCGTACAAGCTGAAGACGGGAACGTGGAAAGAGCGCCGCGGCGAACTGGCGAACGCGGTCATCAAGACGCTTTCGGCTTATGCGCCGAATCTTCCGCGGCTTGTCGAAGCGACGCATGTGATCACGCCGCTCGATCTGGAAACAACGTATGGTTTCACCGGCGGCCACATTTTCCACGGCGAATTGGCGCTTGACCAGATCTTCACGATGCGGCCGATTCTCGATTGGGCGCGCTATCAAACGCCGGTGAAAGGCTTGTTCCTCTGCGGCAACGGAACGCATCCGGGAAACGGTTTGACCGGCGCTTCGGGCGCGAACGCGGCCAAGGAAATCATCCACGAACTGCGCTGAACGTCGTTCGCCTGTCATCCTGAGGAACGCGCCGTTTGCGGGCCGAAGGATCTCAACGTAGAGTTCGTGCTCGGTGTCGACGATGAGATTCTTCGCCCATCCTCGTCGGATGGGCTCAGAATGACACCACTCATTATTATGACGACAATCAATCGAGACAAGCTGAAGAAGCTGCAGGAACGCGAAGCGAAACGCTTCGTCGCGGAACACCCGCGTTCGGCGGAACTCTACAAACGCGCGCAGCAATCGCTGCTGGGCGGCGTTCCGATGAACTGGATGAAAAAGTGGGCCGGCGAATTTCCGGTTTTTGTCGCGAAAGCGAAGGGCGCGCATTTCACCTGTGCCGATGGAAAAGAGTACGTGGATTTGTGTCTCGGCGACACCGGCGCGATGACCGGCCATTCGCCGGACGTGGTGGCAGAAGCGGTGGCCAAGCGCGTGAAAGAGGGAATCACGCTGATGTTGCCCACCGAGGATGGCATCTTCGTCGGTGAAGATCTCAGAAAGCGCTTCGGCCTCCCGTACTGGCAATTCACGCTTACCGCCACGGATGCCAACCGCTTTTCGATCCGCATCGCGCGCGAAATCACGCAACGCTCGAAAATTCTCGTCTTCCACTATTGCTATCACGGCACAGTGGATGAATCGTTCGCCACGCTCGAAAACGGCATCGTCGGCCCGCGCCGCGGCAACATCGGGCCGCCGGTGAATCCGGCGGAGACGACGCGCGTCGTCGAATTCAACGACCTCAACGCGCTCGAAGGCGCGCTCAAGCACAACGACGTTGCCTGCATCCTGGCCGAGCCGGCCATGACCAACGTCGGCATCATCCTCCCCGACGACGGCTACTGGAAGCAGGCGCAGCAACTGGCGAAGCGCTACGGCTCGCTCTTCATCGCCGATGAAACGCATACGATCTGCGCGGGCCCGGGCGGGTGCACCGCCGCGTGGAAGCTGGAGCCGGACCTGGTCGTCTTCGGCAAGGCGATCGGCAGCGGCATCCCCGGCGCGACGTACGGCTGCTCCGAGGAAGTCGCCCAGCGTATCTCCGCCCGCATCCATCTAGAGGATTGCGACGTCGGCGGGATTGGCGGCACGCTCGCGGGCAACGCGCTGTCGCTGGCCGCGATGCGCGCAACGCTCGCCAATATCCTCACCGAGCAGAATTTCCAGAAGATGATGCCGCTCGCGGTCCGCTTCAACGACGGCGTCGCCGCCGAAATCAAAAAGCACGGCTTGCCCTGGAACGTCCAGCGCCTCGGCGCCCGCGCTGAATACACCTTCTGCCAGCGCCCTCCCCGCAATGGAGGCGAATCCGCCGCCGCGGCCGATTTCGAGCTGGAGCGGTTTCTGCACCTGTACGCGCTGAACCGCGGCGTCCTCTTAACTCCATTCCACAACATGGCGCTGATGTGCCCGGCCACCACGCCCGCCGACATCGACCAGCACACCAGCCTCTTCGCCGAAGCCGTCAACGAATTGGTGTAGCCAAACGTAGGGACCGCCTTCAGAGGCGGTCCGTCTTCGTCTTCGCCTTTCCTGTCATCCCGACCAGAGTGGCCGATTTTCTCTTTCGCTCGCGCCGCGCGAGCGTCGGCCACGGCGCGGAGGGACCGGGGCAATGGGTCAGGTTCAATCACCATTTCCGTGCGCGCGATGAGCTGGCTGAACGTCAGTGCGGAAAGTCTTCGCTTAGATCGCGGAATTTCGGATTCATGGATCGGATCAGAGCGAGTTTTTTCTCCCGCCGCCAATTTTTAATTTGTTTTTCGCGGTGGATCGCC
>DATLVJ010000268.1:0-3803 GCA_035577585.1 Candidatus Limnocylindrales bacterium | reverse complement strand
CTTGATCGATGAATCCTGTCCACTCTTCGCTGCTACCGCTGCTCCCGGAACCGGGCCACTTCCAAGCCATGAAATCCCTCACAGTGCGACTCTTCCACTTTAACCGCGCGAGAAAACAAGTCAACGATTCCGACAAAGCAGAGTGTCGAATGCGACGACTGAACCTATGGACAGTTTCTTGTTTGCGCTCGCTGCTACTTCATCAAGCGATCGTAGAGACCCATTAGTTGTGCCTCGTCGTAATACTCGAGGATCAGCTGGCCAGGACGCACCTTTGTTTTTTGGTGAAGAACGATCTTCGTGCCAAGATGACGCTGCAGGTCTTCGAGGGCTGCTTTTATGTTTGCGTCCACGTTCACTTCGGCAGCCGCCCGTTGACCACGCGCACGCCGCGAAGCCAGGCGTTCGATTTGCCGTACGGTCAGGCCGCCACGGGCTGCGCGTTGTGCATAGCGCATACGAAGCTGAGGGTCAGTGACCGCAAGCAAGGCGCGACCGTGGCCTGCGCTAAGCTTCCCTTCTTCAATCCACTCTTGAATCGTTGATTCGAGCTTTAACAAGCGGACTGCATTCGCTACGGTCGTGCGGTCCTTTCCCGTACGTTCCGCTACGAGGTCTTGCGTCAGATCGAACTCTTCCATCAATCGCTGGAAGGCTCGCGCTGCTTCGATTGGGTTGAGATCTTCGCGCTGGATGTTTTCGACGAGCGTCATCTCGAGCGCGAGCTCGTCCGGAACTTGACGCACAATTGCTGAGACTTTGCCCAATCCCGCGCGTTGCGCAGCGCGCCAGCGACGCTCGCCGGCGATCAGTTGAAAACGGTTGCCGATGGGGCGGAGAACCAAGGGTTGAATGATTCCGCTCGATTTGATGGAACGGGCGAGCTCATCGAGGGCTTCCTCGCGAAAGCGAGTGCGAGGCTGATAAGGGCTCGGCTCGATCAAATCGATATCGATTTGTTGAGGGCCGGACGGAACGGATTCGCGCGCAGGAGCTGCTGCGGCGCCCTGAGCGGTGCTTGAGACTGCCGGTTGCTGTGCAGGAGCTTGGGGAGCTTCAGGCTCCCGAATGAGCGCTCCGAGCCCCCGCCCCAACGCGTTTCTCGGCATTGTTGATGACCTCCTGGGCGAGTTGGGTATAGCCCTCTGCGCCCTTACTGTGGATATCATAGAAAATAATAGGCTTACCGAAACTAGGCGCTTCGGCTAGGCGAACATTCCGCGGAATTACAGCCTGAAAAACTTGGGCGCCGAAGAAACTACGCAGGTCCGTAGCAACTTGGCGGGAGAGAGTCGTACGCTCGTCGTACATCGTCAGGAGAATGCCTTCGATTTCGAGTGTCGGATTGAGGGTCCGGCGAATTCGCATCAGCGTGTCTAGAAGTTCGGAAACGCCTTCTAACGCGAGATATTCGCATTGGATGGGAACCAGGACCGAATCGGCCGCGACCAAGCCATTTAGCGTTAAGAGATCAAGTGCAGGTGGGCAGTCGAGGATGATGAACTTATAGCGGTCTTGAATTTCCTTAAGGAAAGCTTTGAGGCGATATTCGCGATTCTCTGAATTCACTAGCTCTACGGCCGCACCAGCTAGGTTCTTGTCGGCGGGGACGACATCGAGAGCCTCGACTTGGGACTTTTGCACAATTTTTTCAAAGGGTTCGTTCAGAATCAGGGCGTGGTAGAGAGTTCGGCGGGAGGGGTCCTTTGGGAAGCCGATAGCAGCCGTGGCGTTGGCTTGGGAGTCGCAATCGACTAAAAGAGTGGGTTGGCCAGCAGCGGCGAGACAGGCAGCGAGGTTTACGGCCGAGGTGGTCTTGCCAACCCCGCCTTTTTGATTAGCCACCGCGATGATGCGAGACAAGGGAAACCCCCGAACGGCGAAAATTTAACAAAGGTCATAGAAGTAAGCAAGATGTTTCACGTGGAACGTTTGGTGAGCTGTGGAAGAGCAGCGGGACGTGCGGAGTGTTTCACGTGGAACATTCGATTGGGCAATTGGGCAGACGGACAGTAGAACCTGGCAATTCGGTTCCGCGGATGTTCCACGTGGAACAAGTAGGCCGGCAAAAATGAAATCGATCGGATCGCAAACGTTCCACGTGGAACGTCAATCGGCACGGCCATGGAACGATGCTGTTAGTTACGAGCGCGGTGTTCCACGTGGAACTATACGCGCCTCTATTCGGAGGATTTCTTGCGCTCACCGACCAAGATGTATCTTCGACGAGACTGCGGAATTGGATGCGGATCACGCCATTCCCAGCCGCCAAGGCCGCGAACCGCTTCAGCGTCTTGGGCGCCGATCCAAAGTGCCACTTTTTGAGCTGAAATTCCGGGCGATCCTGCCCATTCAAGGAAAGGACCGTATTCGCCGACGGCCCGCGAACAGACGACATCGAGTGGTGCGACTTCCTCTGAAAGCTCTTCGTAGCGGCTGACAAGGACTCGAACGCCTGTAAGTCCAAGTTCTCGAACGACTTCCGTCAAGAAAGTGGCCTTTTTAAGGTTCGATTCGATGAGGTAAAGATCCAATTCGGGGCGTAAAATCTTCATGGGAAGGCCCGGAAAACCACCTCCCGAGCCCACGTCGGCCAGCCGACACTTTTCTGCGGGAATAACAAGGGCGCCGAGCATGGATTCGCAAAAATGACGATATAGTATCTCTAGCGGGTCGTTGATCGCGGTCAGATTTGTTTTTGCATTCCAGCGCAACAAAATTGCTGTATATTGTTGAATTTGCTCCATTTGCCTGGAGTCGAGGGCGATTTGGAACTCCGACATTGCGCGCTCTATCGCTTTACCGGAGGGGGCTGGCGGCCTTTCTGTTTGCATAATAGTAAACTAAAACTCTCGTTTTATCTCCCCGCGGTCAAAATAATAAGTCATTTATTTTCATTAAGATAGCGGCGTCCGGCTACTCCAGCGACGACGTCCACCGTAACATGCCAGAGAACCACCGGGACAAGGCTATCGTACAGGATTCGCGTCAATCCGAATATAGTTCCAAGGAGCAAAGTTCCGAGCACTCCTCCGCGGCCCTGGTACGCATGAGCGAGACCAAAGAGAACCGAGGAAACGAGCAATACCGCCCAAACCGGTGCATGGACATGAAAAAGGGTCCCGCACACGTAACCGCGATAAATAAACTCTTCGCAGATTCCTGCCGTCATCGAGAGCAAGACAAAGAAGGCCAGCTCGCAATTGTTGTGCGGAAAAATCTTTGTGCCCAATGATCGAATTCGCTCCACGGCGGGATTTGTGGATTTTCCGACCCTGCGCAGATTGAACCAATGGGCCGTGCCGAACAAAGCGGCGCCGCCGAATCCGATCCATAACAACCCGACTTTCGGCGTAAACTTCAGGCCCATTTCAGCGGAACTTAGACCGCGGGCGAAAGCCCTCCACGCGATAACAATTGTGATCACCCATTGCGTCGCGATGGACGTCAGATACAGGAGCCTGCGATCGCCGCTCGTGACCGATGGTAATTGGGTGAGACGCTGCATGCGCGCCCAGCCGCGCCACGGCACAACGACCGTCAGCAAAAAAAAGATCAGCAAGAAATCCCATGGCATGGTGGGATAAGACCACGAGGCGGTGACGAGGCGCAAGTTGGCGCCGCAGGATGTTTCGAAGCAAAAGTTTCGGACATCCATATAATAGGAGCCGCGAGGTAATCCGTTGACCGAAACACTCAAGCTCACGGCAATGGCAAAGGCCGCCGGGTGCGCAGCAAAATTGAATCCCGCAACGCTCGAAGCCGTATTACAGAAGCTGCCGCGCCAGACAGATCCGAATGTA
>DATLVJ010000267.1:0-14140 GCA_035577585.1 Candidatus Limnocylindrales bacterium | reverse complement strand
TGCGCGGGCGCCGGGCCGTTTTCCGCGCGATGGTTGGCCAACGCGAATGGCACATCGCTGAAGCCCAGGCCGATTTCTCCAGCGTCGGCATATTCCGTGGCTTCAAACGTCGAGGCGATCGGCGGAAACACGCTGCGCTGTAGCCATGCCGTGGGCTTTCCGTCGGCACCGAGCGTAGCCTTGAAATACATCGCCGCGACCGAGTGGAACGAATCGAACTTGATGTCGTCTTCGCGGCTCCAGACCACCTTGATCGGCTTCCCGGTCTTTTTCGAAAGCACCGCCGCTTCGACGATGAAATCGGGGAAGGATTTGCGGCCGAATCCGCCGCCCAGCAGCGTCACGTTCACGGTGACGTCTTCTTTCTTGATGCCAACCGCGGCGGCAATCGCGTCTTGCGCGCCCTGGGGATTTTGCGTGGGCGCCCAGGCCTCTACTTTTCCATCCTTGTAAACGGCCAGCGCCGCCGGCGGCTCCATCGAGGCGTGGGCCAGCATCGGTGCATAGTATTGCGCTTCCATCACCTTGCCGCCCTTTTTGAATTCCGCGTTGACGTCGCCGTTCTCTCGCACTACCTTGCACGGCTTCAGTGAGGTTGCTTCCATCTCTTTGCGGAAGGCATCGGAATTCCACACGCCGTGGTCGCTCTTGGTCCATTCGACCTTCAGTTTTTTCTTTCCCTGGAACGCCGCCCAGCTGTTATCCGCGATCACGGCCACTCCGCCCAACGGTTGAAAAAGGATCGGCGGTTTAAACGTATCCAGTGTGGATGTCTGCTTTACGCCGGCTACTTTCAAGGCCTCGGAATCGTCCACACTTTTTGGCGAGCTTCCATATACCGGCGGATGCATCACAGACGCGTACAGCATCCCGTCCACGCGCGCATCCTGGCCGTACATCCCTCGGCCCGAAACCATATCTTTAAGGTCATATGATTTTCTTGGCTTGCCGATGTAGCGCCACTCGCTGCGCGCCTTTAGCCGCACCTCTTCTTTTTTCGGCACCGGCAACTTTGCCGCCGCGGAAGCCAATTCTCCGTAGCTGAGTTTCTTGCCGCTCGCTTTGTGAACCACCATGCCCGGTTCCGTGGAGCATTCCTTTTCGGGGACGCCCCACTTCTGCGCCGCCGCGCGCACCAGCATCAGCCTTCCGCTTGCGCCGGATTCGCGCAAAGTGTCGAAGAAGCTCCTCACGGAGTGCGATCCGTCGGTGTCCTGGTCGCCGAATTTCGCGTCGCCTCCGCCCTGCACAACCTTTACGCGGTTCCAGTCGGCGTCCAATTCATCGGCCACGATCATCGGCAATCCCGTGCGGTCGCCGCTGCCCATTTCCGCCCTATGAGCGACGATGTAAACCGTGCCGTCGGTCGCAATGGCGAGGTAGACGTTCGGCTGCAGCGCTGCCGCCGCCATCGAATCCGCCGCCGAAGGTTCCGCGGCTGCCAACAAACTTTCCGGAAAAAATCGTGCGCTCAGTACCAACGCACCAGCGCCGGCAATCCCTTTCAAAAACCCGCGACGGCTGACATTTTCTATTTGGATCATGGCCTCACCTGAACTGGCGCTTGCGCCTGCGAAAATCACCCAAAATCCGTCTACTTCCGTTCTCTATCCTACCTGCATTCCATTGGCTTGCAAGTCGGGATGACGCTCTCTGCACGTCCGCAGCCCAACATGCAAATGCATTGCCCTGTTGGCTGGGCGCTGGCATACTCGTCTCCCGCAGCACGGAGAGCGCCGCACAATGAAACGCGAATATCACCGCTGGTATTCCTCGCGACTGGGCATCGAACTCGGCGTAATAGTCTACGGACACTGGGGCCCTCCGCTCATGGGCTTTCCCACCAGCGCGGGCGACGAGCAGGAGCTTGAAGGGCAAAGCATGGTGGGGGCGCTGGCGGAATTCATCGACGCCGGGCGGATCAAGTTTTACACCGTGAACTCGATCAACGGCCTCAGCTTTTACAACAAAGGCGCGCATCCGTTTCACCGCAGTTATGTACAATCCGTTTTCGATTCCTATTTGCGAGAAGAAGTGGTTCCGTTCATCTGGGACAACTGCCAGTCGCGCGTGGCGATCGCCACCATGGGCGCCTCGTTCGGCGCGTATCACGCCGCGAATACGCTGTTCAAACATCCAGACGTCTTCAAGCGCTGCTTCGCCATGTCCGGCGTCTACGACCTGCGGAATTTCATGGATGGGATGTACGACGAAAATTTTTATTTCAACAATCCCGTGGACTACCTCTCCAATCTTTCCGATCCCTGGCACTACGAACAACTCGCTTCCTGCGACATCCACCTCATCACCGGCACCGGCCAGTGGGAACACAGCGGTCCGACGTACCGCCTCTCCGAAGTGCTCGCCAGCAAAGGCATCCGCCACTCCGTCGACAACTGGGGCCCCGAAGGCGGCCACGACTGGCCTTACTGGAAACACCAGATGAGGTCCTACGTCTCTCAGCTGTATTGAGGACACCCGGGAAACAACTGCTGGCTTGCAGAGAATTCGAGTGCTATCATGATAGCAGGTGAGCCATGGCGCAAATCCTTGTCCGCAATCTCGAAAATGAAGTCAAAACCCGATTGCAACGCCGCGCCAAGCGCAACGGCCGCAGCATGGAAGAAGAAGTCCGGGAAATCCTCCGCGACGCGGCGAAGGAAGATGCTTCAAACCGGGGAGGGCTCGGAACGCGCATCGCCGCCCATTTCCGTGGCATCGGGTTGAAGCCCGGCGAGGAAATCCCGGAAATACATGACATCAAGCTTCAAATCCCGGATTTCGAAGAGTGATTATTCTCGACACCAACGTGCTCTCCGAATTGATGAGGGACGTTCCCGACCCTGTGGTGCTCCACTGGCTTGATCGACAACCCTCTACCTCAGTGTGGATTACTTGCATTTCACTTATGGAAATTCGCTTCGGTCTTTTCCGAATGCCACCAGGGAGACGACAGGAACGAATGTTGGAGGAGTTTGAAGCTATCTTGCGGGAAGAAATCCAAGGGCGCTACGCAACGTTTGATGCTGCTGCCGCTACACGTACCGCGGCCCTGATGGCGTCCAGGAATCTCAAAGGCCGTCCGATGGAATTCCGTGACGCGATGATCGCCGGGACTGCGCTTTCAACGAATGCTTCCCTGGCGACACGCAACATCCCCCATTTTGCTGACCTTGGCATCAATCTTCTTAATCCGTGGGAATAACGCTCCTCCCCATTCGAGTCGCGCTGTTATGCAAGTCCCAGATGGTCCATCTGGTAGCGGCCTTTTTCGATTACCTGGTCCTGATCGATCCACACGTCGCAATTCCGTGTGAGCACATCCACGTGCGTGCGGGATTTCCAGTCGGCGTGGGTCTGGCTGCCGTACGGATCGCCGAAGGCGATGTGCACGCCGGGGAATTTTTCGTCCTGCAGCAGGATGCCGATCATGCGCGTCAGGCCGAGGTTGGTACCGAAGGCCAGTTCGCCGACGCGATCGCTGTTCTCGTCGGTGTGGCAATAGCGCCAGAATTCCTCTTCGAGATCCTTGCGCGCACATTCAGCACGGACCAGCCGCCCCCCCATGATCTCAAGCACCAGCGGCGTCTCCATCAGGTCGCCATATTTTCCGTTGAAGTAATCCCCGGCAGTCGCATCGCACACAAATCTGCCGTCCACAGTGCCGGGCGTAGTGAATACTTCGCCTGCGGGAAGATTCGACCAGTAGCGCCGACTGATGAGGCCGCTGGTTTTTACCCAATCAAGGTGGCGATCGAAGTGGGCCGAGAACGATGTGCCGGCTTCAGTCTTCACGGTAAGTGTTTCCGCGCGGAGCATGCGTTCGCGCAGCTTGTCGCTCAGCCGGTCCACCATCCGGTAATCCGCGCGCATCCCTTCCTGCATAATTTCCGGAGTGACGCCGACCATGTGCGCGTAGCGAATCTGTCGGCGCTCCACCACTTTCACGATGGACATCCGCGCGCTCAGTTCGCCGGGTTGCGGAGTCATGCACAGCACGCCAACATCGGTCGTTTCCAGAGCCTCCAGCACGGGTTCCGGAGCGCCCTGCATCGGGCGCGGCCCAAAATCTTCCAGCAGCAGGCCGGTAAATTTCGCCCCGCGCTCGATCAAAGCTTTTTCCAGGCTGGCGGCGACGCTGCGGCTGATTTCATCGGCAATCAGCGTGACGTGCTCGCCGGGCTGCACATCCAGGCACACATCAACGGCGTTTTCCGCGCCGGCCATCAGCTCGATTGGGGCGATTCCAAAGGACATCTTCATTATTTTACCTGAATCTTGTGTCAGGCCAAAAACCCGCGGGCTAGGAATTGCCCAATCCAGCCACTTTTTCCGCCTGTCTGGGCTCGACGCGGAATGCCGGAATCTGCCCGCCTCCACTTGTGACGTTCGCCAGGCTGGTAGCGCTCAACCGCGTCAAAAAGCCGGAAAGTTTTCCGCGGAACATGTACGGCGCTAGATCAACCAGCATGTCCCGGAATTCCACCTTTCCATCTGGACCGATGTAGGGGAATTCGCCGCGCCGCATGGCGATTTTTTCCTGCACGATCCAACAGCCGTGCTCCTTCGCGGATGTCTCTCCGGGAAGCGCTCCCTGGATCGATTCCTCCCAATGTTTGGGTTCCACTTCCCATCCGAGCGTCACGCCGGTCCCGCCATATTCGTCGCTGGGTTTCAGCACTAGGTCCCGCTGATTTTCCCGGATGTAGTCGAGCAGCTCGATCGGCGTTCCCTGGTAGTCGGTTTTCACGTCTTCGACCACGCGCGTCCACGGAACGTGTTTCCGGATCACATCCAATTCCTCGGAAGAAAACAGCTTTGCGTTTTTCTGCTCCGTCAGCACCGCGAAAAACGCTTTCACATGCGGAATCTTGCAGCGGAAATTGTTGGCCACGCAGACGGCCTGCGCCTCGTACGCTTTCACCAGCGCCGCGCATTCCTTCGGACGGGCCACGATGTCGTTGATCAGCACGCGGCGATAGACCAGATCGATCTTCTTCCCCTTCGCGGACAGCGATTTCCCATCCCACTCGAGTTCCCGCGGATCCGCCAGCACCACCGGCACGCGCATGGCTTCGAAGCGTTCCTTCAAGATCTCGAATTCGCTCCAGGTCGGAACTTCCTTCCAATCCACGATCAGCATCTGAGGATGCTGCGACGTTCCACCCCAATCACGGTACGTCCCAATCAGTGCGTCCAGCAGCAGCGCGCTCAGCGGGTAACTATGAATTTCAAAGTATTCCGCGAATTCTTTCATCACCGGCAGTTCGCGAAAGATTGCCGAGAGTGTTTCCGTGTAGCCGGAGCCGGCGGGTGATTCGCCGTTGTATTCCGTGAATTTCAGCGATTCGGGAAGCAGAAATGCGTCCACTCGGGATGCTGTGCTCGCGGGCCCCTTGCCGGCCGGCAAGCGCACCAACTTCTCTTCCTCCGGCCGCAAATGGAATTGCGCAAACAGGGAATTATCTTCCATGGCGGCGGTTGCCATGCGTTCTCCAAGCCGGGCAAGCGTCTCCGTTGCATCCCGTACGCGGATTTCATCTTGCGTGGAAATAAAAAATGGCCGGAGAAACGGACAGTGAACGCGGTTGCCAAAGGTGAGCCTGGCGTCCTGCAAGTCTTGCAGAAAATTCTTCGGGAAATCCGGCGCCTCCTTCAGCAGAGGCCGCAGAAGGGCATTCCAGGATTCAATCGGGTCCTGGCCGGATTCTGGAGTAAGGCTCGCCATCATCGTTTCGCGCTTCCCGATGGCGCGGATTGCGCTGCTTGTGCGGCGCGAGGCGCTCCGGTGAAGCCGGCCGCGGCTCCAATTCCCAGCATCTCTTCCCAACGCGGCCAGGTGTTGGCGATATTTCCATGCAGCGCTCGGTCAATCACCAGGCGAGACATCTTCTCCACCACGTGCTCGAAATAGAATTCGGTGATGCGGTCGCGCTCGAAATCCGGCGCGGGGTTCAGAAAATCGATAGCGTACGGCACGCCGTCTTTGACCGCGAATTCAATGGTGTTCATTTCATACCCGAGTGCGAGGTTAATAGTTTGCGCGTCTTTCACCACGCGCGCGCCCAACTCCTTCGACAGGTAGCTGTGATCCACCAGATATTTGCGTTCCTTCGGGTCGTAAGCCACCGGCAAAATGTCCGTCTTGCCGAACGTGAAGCACCGCACGTACTGTGTGAAATCGATGAACTCCTGCAACGTCATGCAATACGGCGAAGTCTTGTCGTACGCCTCCAGCAGTTCTTCCTTGTTGTTCACTTTGTAGACGTGCTTCCAGCCGCCGCCCGAAAACGGTTTCAGAATCGCAGGCCGGCCAACATAGTCGAGGAGCCCATCCCAATCGATCGGGTAGGTCAGGTTCCGCAACGATTCAGAGTTGATATCCACATCCGCGGGATAGCCCTTTTGCGGCAGCAGAATCGTTTTCGGAATGGCGATGCCAAGTTTGGCCATCACCGAATAGTTGAAATATTTGTCGTCGGCCGTCCACCAGAATGGATTATTAATAACGTAGGTGCCCTGCAGCACGGCGTGTTTCAGATAGCCGCGGTAATACTCCACTTCGTGCGAGATCCGGTCCACAATCACGCGATACTCCGCCGGCTCGCCCATTTTTGTGCCGCCAAGTTTTGCGAACTCGGCCGTCACGCCGTCTTTTTTTCCGAGCTCGTTCACGCGCGCGATAAACGCTGGAGGAAAGCTGAACTCACGCCCACACATCAATCCGACTTTAGCCATGGAATCCTCCTCGTGCTTCGTTCATCCGCACTGCTCGTTTGCCCCGGTCAATTAATCGCGGCTGCCGAATTCGATCTTGCGTCCTGGACGCTCGCGCGGGTCTCCATCACCAAGTGGCGCACCACGTCCTTCAGGTCGCCGGTTTGCTGGTAGACCCGCAACTGCCGTTCGGCGCTGGTGCCCTCATTCAGAATCGTGTGGATGTATTCAGTGGCGCTGCGGCTGCCGAGATCGTCCACCACATCGTCGATGAATTCCATCAGCTCCAGCATCAGCTCTCGCATCGGCACTTCCGCTTCGCGGCCGAAATCGATCATTTTTCCTTCGATGCCATAGCGGGCGGCGCGCCACTTGTTTTCTTCGATCAGCGCGCGGCGATAGATCCGCCAGCTTTGGTTGTGGGTGTACAGCCGGTGCAGTTTGACGACGATCGCCTGCGTCAGCGCGGCAATGGCCACGGCTTCCTCCACGCGGGTCGCCGTATCGAACATGCGGAACTCCAGCGTGCCGTACGTCGGATGCGGGCGAACGTCCCACCATATTTTCTTGCCCGTGTCGATGCAGTTCAATTTAACCAGCAGGTTGATGAAATTCTCGTACTCGCTCCACGATTCGAAAACTTCCGGGATGCCGGTGCGCGGGAAGCGGCGGAACACCGTGGTGCGAAAAGATTTCAAGCCGGTGTTGCGCCCCATCCAGAACGGCGAGCTGGTCGAAAGCGCCAGCAGGTGCGGCAGGAAATAGCGCACCATGTTCATCATGTCGATGGTGGTCTGCTTGTCCGGCATGGCGATATGCACGTGCATGCCGAAGATCAACAGGGAACGCGCGAGCTGTCCCATCTCTTCCACGATGTGTTGGTATCGTTCACCGGGAGAAATTACCTGATCGATCCAGCTGGAGAAGGGATGCGTTCCAGCGGCGGCCACTCGCAAGCCGGTGCTTTCAGCGGCAAGCACCAACTCACTTCGGGTACGGTGCATTTCCAGGCGCAGTTCGCTGACGTTTTCACAAATCTTTGTCCCCGTTTCCACGATGGATTGGTGCATTTCCTGCTTCACCAGGTCGCCGACGCCGCGCGCGGCCGCGGATGAGATCAGCTGGATCACGTGCGAGCGCAGCTCCAGGCTTTCCGGATCAATGATTTGGAATTCCTCTTCGACACCGATGGTGAAGCGGTGAGCCATTGTGGCCCTCCCGGCTGCTGGGTCTATAGTGGGGACTTCGGAGCCATATCATACTCCTACCCTCCCGAAATTCACATCGTACTCGCGGGGGCGAATCGCTGGTCCATTGACAGCGCGGGAGGCCTGCCATACACTCGCGCGCTGTTGGATCATTTTGCCGGATGCAATCATTTAATAGGGAATTGAGGGTGTCGATGAGCAATCGCTCTTTGCTGTCGAAGGGATACATTTCGCTCGCCAGGCTGTTGCCGGCGTGTCTGCTGCTGGCGGGTTTGGCAGCCGCAAAATCGCCGCAGGAGCAGGAGAAAAAGACGGAAGAGGATTCCAAGGTAGCGACCATCGAAGTTACGCCCCTCAAGTCCACTGCCGCTGTCGGCACCAAGCTGCAATTCAAAGCCGTGGTCAAGGATGCGAACGGCCAGCCCCTCCCGGATCCCATCAAGCATTGGTATGCGGCGCCGTTTGATTCCGCCGCTGCCGGAGACACCGGGGAAGTTACTTTTGTCCAGCCGGGGGAAATCACGGTCGAAGCGGTGATTGGCAAAAAGATCGGCTATGCGCACGTCACTGTCGGCCGGCCGCATATTGCGCGGATTGATGTATCAACCCCTTCCGCTTCGCTTGCCGCTGGAGCCACACACCGGCTAACCGCAACTCCGCGCAATGCCGATGGCGATCCGCGCACGGATATTGCGTTGACCTGGACCTCGGAAACCCCCTCGGTGGCGACCGTGGATGCGGCTGGCCTGGTGCATGCGATTAAACCGGGCGACGCGAAAATTCGCGCCACCGGCGATGGCGTTTCCGGCGAAACTTCCGTGCACGTCGCAAGGAATGCAGTCGTTAGCCTGGAGGTTTCTCCGGCGACTACGAGCTCGAAAACCGGCGACGTTTTGCACTTCACGGCGAAGGACAAGAAGGCCGGCGCCATCTCTACTGAAATCGCGTGGTCGGTGCAGAACCCCGGAGCGCAGATTTGGCCGGATGGTTCATTCGTCGCGGAACGTCCGGGCACGTACACCGTCCAGGCGTCCGTCGGTGATCGCACGGCCTTCGCCAGCGTCGTCGCTGCTCCACGAAACATCGCGCGCGAAACTGAAGTCGTCGGCCATGTGATGCCCAAAGACGAACAGTTTGCCGAGGAATGGATCTGGGACCACTACGCTTATCTCTCCAGCATCGGCGACAAGGTTTTCCTTTACGACATCGCCGACCCCGCTCATCCGCTGACCGCCGATCCGCTGAAGGTGGACGCGCGAATCGTCAACGACGTCACCGTCACCTCCGACGGTAAGATCGGCGTCATCACACGCGAAGGCGCGTCAAGCCGCAAGAACGGCATCGTTTTTCTGGATACTTCCGACCCGTTGCATCCCAAAGTGCTTTCGGAATACACGGCCACAGTGACCGGCGGCGTTCACAGCGCTTACATCAATACACATTATGTGTATCTTACAGACGACGCCACCGGCTCCATGCGCGTGATCGATTTTGCCGATGTGAAAAATCCCAAGGAGGTCGGCCGCTGGCAGGTGGAAAGTTCCGGGCAGGTGCGAATTCCCCTGCCCGCCGAAGAAGGCGGCGGCTTCACCATGGCAGGCCGCTATCTTCACGACCTGCAGGTGATTGATGGGCTGGCGTATCTGGCTTACTGGCGCGATGGCGCAATCATTCTCGACGTTGGCAATGGGATTAAAGGAGGAAGCCCCGAGCACCCACAATTCGTCTCCACCTATCGCTTTAATTACGACGAACTGTACGGGTCCGGCTGGCTCGCTGGCGCGCATGCGATTTTCCGGTACAAGAATTATTTGTTTGTCGGCGATGAAGTGTTCCCAGGGAGTTTTGAGCTGGCCTCGCGGAACCGGATTCCGGTGCGTGGGATTGCGCATGTTCTCGACATCAGCGATCTTGCGCATCCGCGGGAAATTGCCACATACAGCGTGCCGGAAGGCGGTTCGCACAACATCTGGGTCGTGGATGATGTCCTCTATATGGGCTACTACAGCGGCGGCGCGCGGGTGCTGGATGTATCCGGCGAATTGCGCGGCGAACTGTATAACCAGGGCAGGGAAATCGCCCATTTCTGGAGCGCCGATCCCCAGGGCTTCCGCCCGAACCTGCCGTTCGCCTGGGGCGCTTTTCCCTATAAGGGTTTGATCTACGTGAACGACGTTCATGCCGGCATGTGGATCATCAAACTCGGCAAGCCAAAACCCTATTCCATAACCACCGATCCCCCGCTCCAATAGTAGAGATGTTTCTACAATATTCTTCACGAAGAGATACATGACGCAGCGCCGGAGGCGCGACAGACCCTAGCCCAGCGCGTAAGCGCTGGGTTTCCGGGCCCAATAATCCCAAGCCCCGGAGGGGCGACACACAATCCTCAACCGCGCGCTCGTCGCCAAAAACCAATTGGTGAACGCGTTTCTCACTCCATCTTCCAAAAATCAATCCCTGCGGCCTGCGGCGGCGTATCCACTTCCGCCACTATTTTTCTGGCCTCCAGATCAACCACTTCCACCGTGCCCGGTTGTTCGCCGATGCCTTCCACTGTGAAGAACGCAAATAGATTGTCCGGGGAGACCACGACGCCGTGCACCACCTTGCGTTTGGTCGGTAGGTGGGCAAGTTCCTTTGCGCTGGCTGCATCAAAAATGGAAACGGAAGCGTCGCGCTTGTTGGTGGCGAGCAGGACTTTGCCGTCGGACGTGACCCCGAGATTGTATACGCCGTTCCCCGCGGGAATCCGGCGCACCAGTTTCCATTCCTTCGTATCCACTTCCACGATCTCGTTTGATTTGTTGCAAGCCACATATACTCGGCTGCCATCGCTCGAGGGTTGCGCCCAGGTGGGGCTACAGGTGATGGCCGCCATATTCATCGGCATCGTCATGCCCTCGTGGTGCTCCACTTTTTCCTCTGGGAGACCGGCGTAGCCTTGTTCTTTGCCCGCGCTCACGCGGAAACTTCGTGAAACCTTCATCTTTTCCGTATCCACTTCCACCAAAAGGTCGTTCATCATGCACGCGGAGTATTGATGCGACCCGTCGCGGGAAATCCTGGAGCCATGCGGCATGATGCACGTCGGAATCCGCGCCACCTCCACCATTTCGTTGGTATCCACTACGGAAACACTGCTGGGCACTGGGTCGCCATGAAGATTGAAATTCACCGCGAACAGGAAGTTGCCGTCAGGCGTCACATCGGCGGTCGCCGGAAATAATCCCAATCCCACTTGCTTCACCACGCGCTCGGTCGCCGTTTCGTACTTCAATGCGGTGCCGTAGGGACGCCCGTGTCCGATAGTCACAAAGAAGTTCTTTTTGTCCGGCGAAAAAGCAATGCCATGCGGCCCGCTGATATCGCTCTGCAGGATTCGCGTCTCCGTCGTTTTCTCGACGGTCGCTCCGCCTGGTCCGAAGCGTACCGTGGCGATTCGGTCGGCCGACTCGCAAACGAGTTTCACCCAATAAGTTTTTGCGGGCGGTTCTCCGCTCCGCGCGGCAAGGCCGCAGCTCAACGCAGCGCATAAGAGGATTGGTTTCCAGACATATTGAAGCGGGCGATTCATGGGGTCTCCGGTGACTCACGCGCATTCTATCGCACTTACTCCGTCAATTTGGCACTCGACGGAAATGCGGACTTACTGAGACACTTTTCCTATGCAGATCACACCATTCCGCATTGAAGAGTACATGGGCAAGCATGAGTTCTCCGCCCGCTACCTGCTCTCCTCTTCCGACGCCGAGTCCGTCTCAATCGAAGAAATTCTGTCGCTGGAACCCGGCGCGCACGACGCTTTTATGAAGCACTGGTGCGGCTACACCGAATCACCCGGGGCGCCGTGGCTGAGGGAAGCCCTCGCACCGATCTATAAAACGATTCACGCGGATCAACTTGTGGTCGTGTCCGCCGCGGAAGAAGCCATCTTCCTTTTCTATCATGCGCTGCTGACTACGCACGATCACGCCATTGTCGAAACTCCCTGTTATGAGAGCGCGTTGACTCTGCCGAAGAGCACTGGCGCCTCCGTCAGCGAATGGAAGCGCAGGGCGGCTAACGGCTGGGCCCACGACTTCGCCGCACTCGAAGCTCTGATCCGTCCGAACACACGCGCTCTGTATATCAATACCCCGCACAATCCCACCGGGTTGCTGATGCCTCCGGAAATCTTCCGGCGAGTTCTGGAGCTTGCGGCCAAACACAACATTTATGTCTTCTCTGACGAGGTCTACCGTGAACTGGAGCACGATCCCGCTACTCGCCTGCCCGCCGCTTGCGATCTCTACGATCGAGCATTGAGTCTTGGCTCGGTGAGCAAGACCTACGGGCTGCCGGGACTCCGGCTTGCCTGGCTCGCTTCACGTGACAAGGAATTCCTGCAGAAAATCATCTCCCTGAAGCACTACACGACCATTTGCGCCAGTGCTCCCAGCGAATTTCTGACGGCACTGGCGTTCCGCCATCGCGAAAAATTCATCGAGCGCAATCTGCGGATTGTTCAGCACAATCTTCCGCTGCTCACGGCATTCTTCGCTCGCCATAGCAACCTGTTCGATTGGACCCCGCCGAACGCCGCCACAATCGGATTTGCTCGGTTCAAGCCGCAACACGATGTTCAAGAGTGGTGCGAAAATCTGGTTCGCGACGCCGGAGTAATGCTGCTCCCCGGCACCGTTTACGACGAGCCTCGGCATATTCGATTCGGCTACGGGAGAAAAAACATGCCGGAATCCCTGGCGCAATTCGAGGCCTATCTCAAGTCAGCATCGTTCGCGCGATCCGCCTGAGTCGAAAAAAATCAGCTTTCAAGTAGTTTGAACAAGAGAAAAGGGCATCCTCCATTACGGATGCCCTTTTCCTATCGATCTAAGATTCCGGCTCGACTTGTTTCTTACGCTGCTCCCATCGAGCGACGGGCCTGGAAGCATTCGCGGCAAAATACCGGGCGACCTTGCGTTGGCCGGAAGGGAACCGTGGTTTCCTTCCCGCATTGCGAACAGGTGGTTTTTGTCTCGGCCCGTGGCGCGGAACCTCCGCCTCCACCGCCGCCTTCCGCCCTCTTCGCCTTGCAACCCTTGCAGCGCTTGGGCTCGTTCTTGAATCCCTTGTCGGCGAAAAACATCTGCTCGCCGGAGGTAAAAACAAACTCAGCGCCGCACTCCGAACACTTCAGGACCTTATCGTGGAATTCCATGACCCCGCTCCCCCTGGACCCATATCGGGCGGGGGGCCGGGCTCTTGCACGTCGGGCCGAATGAAGCGCTTGGACCTGTGGTCCGGGACAGCTGGGCGCGGATCCCTTGGGCCTGCGGGCATAGAATTTGACCAAATACCCAACTTGCTCTGCCTGATAGGGGCCTGATCCCGGAAGTGCGGCGCCGAGCCGCGTCTAAAACAGGTGCTTAATCCTGCTCCCGACGCTGCTTTTTGCGCAGTCGCTTCCGCGAAAGCGCTTCTTTTGCCCGGCGCTTCTCGCCGGGTTTCATGTAGAAGCTGTGTTTCTTTATTTCCTTGATGATGTCCTCTTGCTGCACCTTGCGCTTAAAACGCCGCAGGGCATTCTCAAGAGACTCATTCTCCTGAATCACTACTTCTGCCAATGTACTTCACCCCAATTCCGGTTCGGATTGCATACATGCAGTGCCGTCGCTGTTGTACCGCACTGCTCCTGAATACATTATCGCACGAGGTTGTTGGCTTCTTGTAGTCAATTCACTCTCACAAGTCAAGCTATCTTTCGCCGATAAAGGCTGTCTGAGCCAATTGATAGCTCTCGAGTAACCCGTAATTTTTGTATAACCTGCTCCCCGCTGCCGCCTGCTTGCCACTGCTGGTACACTGGGGAGCCTTTAACTTCTGCTTCGGGAGCCGACCTCCATGCCCGATATGCGCGACGCGGTTGGAGTACTTCTCGCCGGAGGTCAGGGCGAGCGTTTGTGGCCGCTGACGCGCGACCGCGCCAAGCCCGCCGTTCCATTCGGTGCCCTCTACCGCATCATCGACATCACCCTTTCCAACTGTGTGAATTCCGGTCTGCACCGCGTTTTTGTCCTGACCCAATACAAAGCTCTCAGCCTTTCGCGGCACGTCCGCGCGGGCTGGTCCCCGCTGATGGGTCTCGGCGAATTCATCGAAGTCCTCCCCCCGCAGATGCGCGTTTCCCAGCAGTGGTATCAGGGCACGGCCGACGCGGTCTATCAGAATAT
>DATLVJ010000266.1:0-5215 GCA_035577585.1 Candidatus Limnocylindrales bacterium | reverse complement strand
CCGATATCCAGCCCCTGAAATAGCTTGAAGTCGCTCTCGCTAACAGCATCGCTGCGCACATAAATCTGAAGTTGCTCGCCATTTTGCGCCAGGTGCGCGAAGCCCGCCTTCCCTTTGCTGCGGATGGTTTTCACGCGCCCGGCGATCCGAACTTTCAACTCCGGCGAAAGCTCCTCGGCGGTCTTCGAGCTGTACTCCGCCAAAATCTGCGGGATGCCGTGCGTGTAGTCGTACCGCTTGCCATAGGCGCGATAACCCATGCTTTCGATCTCGCGAATACGCGCCCACCGCTGGCGGAGCAACTCATCTTCCAGGGACAATCCGGCCTCCTTTGGGGAAATACGTTATTATAATTCAGGTCGTTCATCTCTTAGCGCCCGACGCATGCTTTGAACCGTTCCTTATCGATTGTCATCCCCGCTTACGACGAAGAAAAGCGCCTCCCTGGCACGCTGGAGCGCATTAAAAGCTATCTCCAGAGCGGGAAATGGAAATTTAGCGAAGTGCTCGTGGTGGACGATGGCTCACGCGACGGCACAGTACGCGTGGCCGAGGATTTTCGGGCGCGTGTGCCTTCCGTGCGTGTGCTCCGTAACCCCGGAAACCAGGGCAAGGGCTACTCGGTACGGCACGGCATGATGAAGGCGAAAGGCGAGTGGACGCTGTTCACAGATGCCGATTTGTCCACGCCGATTGAGGAATTGGAAAAGCTTTGGACCGCTGCGCAAGAGGCACGCGCCCAAATTGCCATCGGGTCGCGCGCGCTGAACCGCTCCCTGATTGGCGTGCATCAGCCGTTTTTCCGGGAATCGGCCGGCAAGGTGTTCAACCTGGCGGCGCGCGTTGTCACGGGCTTGCCGTTTTGGGATACGCAATGCGGATTCAAGTTGTTCGAGACGAATGCGGCCCGCGAAATTTTCCGGCGCCAGCGGCTAGAGCATTTTGGATTCGACGTGGAAGTGCTGTTCATCGCGCGCAAGTTGGGTTATTCCACGATCGAGGTGCCCGTGCGATGGAACGATATGGCCGGAACGAAAGTCGGCGCGGTGAGCGGCCTTGCAGCGTTCCTCGATCCGCTGCGCGTGCGACTACATCAGTTGAGGGGGAAGTACCGATAGCGCGTTGCTGTGTACGGTGTCCTACCGCCGCACGATCACTTCGCGCAGTTGTTCCTTGGTCAGAAAAAACTTCACGGATTCGAACTTCTGGAACAGCTTTTCCAGGCTGCGGTTGTTGAAGATCTGGGCTGGTTTGCGCGTGCCGCGCTGCGCCAGCATCAGATTCTGGCTGTCTTTGATGCGAAACGAATAATAAGGCACCTGCTGCGCCTTTTCATCCGCATGAAAATACGCCAGCAGATAGCTGTGTGGGCGCACAATGGTGCGCAGGCGGTCGAGCGTAGCGGCGAGCAAGGCCGGCGTCATGTATTGCAGAACGTCCCACACCAGCACGCCGTCGAATTGCTCGTTTTCGAAATTGAGTGTCTGGCGCAGAAACTGATCGATGCGCGACTGGTTGGCCTGATCGCTCGGGTCCGCATCGCGGAAAACATCGTCGAGGGTCCTCACGAAATCTTCGGAGTACAAGCGGTGCCCAAGGTTGGTAATGAAGTTGATATTTTGCTGGCTGGCCCCGGCCAGATCGAGAATAGACAGCCCCGCCTGGTCGCGGAGGAAGGCAAAGAATTGTTCGAGACCGCGGCTCGGCCGCGAAGTAATCAACTCCTTGTCGAACAGCTGCATGGCCGGGGAATGATTCCCAGGCACAACTACAGCATGACCAGGGGACAACACAGCTCCTGGACGGCGGAGCATGCTCCTCAATCGATCCGTGATCAACAACCCCGTCCCTTCGCGCGATTTAGCGCTTCATCTCGGCGGCGACGGCGGTTGCACCCTGGGCATTTGCGGCGGCGACAGGCGTGGCCTGCTGCGGCCGTGGCTGTGAACTCGAGCTTCCGCCGGACTTGGCGGGCTCCGGCTTCACGATATCGATGCTGCCCTTGAAATACGCACCGTCTTCGATGATGATGCGAGCAGTCTTGATATCGCCGACTAGCCGGGCATCCTTGCGGATTTCCAGTTTGTCGCTGGCATCGACGTTGCCCTGTATGTTGCCCAGGACCACGACCTCGCGCGCCTTCACGCTCGAGTGCACTTTCCCATTGGGACCGATGGTGAGCCGATGCTCTTGCAGTTCGATTGTTCCTTCCACGTCGCCATCGACGTACAGGTCCTCTTTGCTGTAAATCTGGCCATTAATCTTGACGGCCTTGCCGATACTGGCCTGACCGCGCGAGCTGTCCGGCTCTGGGGTTTTAAAAGGCATGCTGGACAAAGGTGGTGCCTCCTTCTTGGTTTCAATGGGATTCGACGGCGGTGATGCCGGTCGATTAGGCGGGGGTGCCGCCGGCCGTGGCGCGGGTGGTGGAACCTCTTCCTGACTGCGTTTGTTAAATAAACTCATTAGAGCGGCCCTCCGTTTGTGAGGACGACAGCCAAAATTCTACGTCCTTATAGTCTATAGGGGATTGCGGAAAAAAGGCAAACCCTCCTCTGAATATTGGACCGGCACTCTCCGCCATAATTTCAGTGCGCTCTCCGGCCTATTTATGGAAGCGTTCGGAGCGGGGCGAATCCTCTGCGAGGGCCGTCCCAATCACGTTCCCTCGATCTCGGAGCTGCCAGAGATCGCGCGAATTCCAGTCCTTCAGACGGCGAAAGTACGTGAGGCCTGCAAACTCAGCCATTCCCTCGCTTACCCAGGTCCGGCAGGCGACCACCTGATTGACTGATTCAAGCGGAACGAGGTGTGGTTGCCGCGCCGTAGAAATGCATTGGGCCCATATTTCAGACCCTTCGGGCAGCAGGTCGAAGAGATCCAAACAGGCGAAAAAGGGTCAATCCCGCGGTGATGGCCGGGCGCCAACGCAGCCTCGGTGGTATAGCAATGGCAAATCTTTCCATCCGCCGCCGCTGAAGACGCTAACGCCGGGTCGCTGCCGCCCTTTTCATCCTCGACCTGGATAGCAGACGCATTTTGCCCCAGCCGCGACCAGCCGCCCACTGCCGCAGTTTGCCGATCTCTACTTTGGCCGCCAGAACGAGCTCCCGCTGGTCCTTCAGGGCAATCTCTGCTTCCAGCAATTGATTCCGGAGCGTACGGTATTCGTTAATCTCGCCTTCGATGGCGTCTCATGTTCAACCTTTCAGTTGAATATTGCCGTTATTGTAGCGGCAGAGGAAATGCACAATTGTAAAAGGCGCTTTGTGATATTTAGCGGACACGCCCAGCCTCTCTTTCAGTCACTGGCTAACATCGCAGTTGCGTTCCCCTGCCCGGTTGGGTTCTTATAGGACCAATGAAAACTGCCATTTATGTCTTTTGCGTATCGGCGGCCATACTTCTGCCGCTGTCGTTGAGTTCACTAGTGCAAGCCGCCGATAAAGCCGCCAAGGGCGAATACATCGCCTACATCGGCACCTATACCAATAAACAAAGCAAGGGCATTTACGCCTTCCGTTTCGATGCCTCAACGGGAAAGCTGACACCGCTCGGGCTGGCGGCGGAAGCCGCCAGCCCGTCGTTTCTGGCCATTCACCCCAATCGGAAATTCCTTTATGCGGCCATCGAGATCAATGAGTTCAAAGGCCAGAAAGCCGGCGCCGTCGGTGCTTTCTCGATTGACCTGAAAACCGGCAAGCTGAAATTTCTGAATCAGGTTTCGTCGCGTGGAACGGGGCCCTGTCATGTGAGCGTGGATCATACTGGCAAGGATGTGCTGGTCGCCAATTACGACGGCGGAAGCGTGGCCGTGATGCCCGTGAATGCGGACGGCAGCCTGCGCGACGCCTCGGCATTCGTCCAGCACACCGGATCGAGCGTTAACAAGGAACGGCAGGAGGCGCCGCACGCGCATTGCATATTTACTTCGCCGGACAATCGGTTCGCTCTGGCGGCCGATCTGGGTCTCGACGAGATCCTGGTCTATCGCTTCGACCCCGCAAGCGGATCATTGATTCCGAATAGCCCGCCCGCCGGCAAGACTCCTCCCGGCTCGGGTCCTCGGCATTTCGCCTTCCATCCCAATGGCCGCTTTGTTTACGTGATCAACGAAATCAAGTGCACACTGTCAACGTTCTCCTGGGACGCCGCGCACGGTACGCTGAAGGAATTGCAAACGGTTTCGACTCTGCCCGACGGGTACAAGGTGACGAACGACGACAGTACGGCCGAGGTTCGCGTTCATCCCTCCGGCAAATTCGTTTACGGCTCGAACCGTGGCCACGACAGCATCGCGGTTTTCGCCGTGGATCCCGCCAAGGGTACCGTCACACCAGTCGAGCGCGTGTCTACGCAGGGAAAAACGCCGCGCGGTTTCGGGATCGATCCAACGGGCGGTTACCTGATCGCGGGGAACCAGGACTCCGACAGTCTGGTGGCTTTCCGCATCAATCCGAATACGGGGCGCCTTACACCGACCGGGCAGAAGCTCGAAGCATTTGCGCCTGTGGACGTCGAGTTTGTCGCGGTGAAATAAGCGACTGGCCATCTTTGTCGATGTGCGAACACCGTTCGGCCGTCGGCAGGTAACAAAAATGACAACAACGCGCGGAACATTGCGTGCGCTGCCACGTCCAATTCGGATCATGGCTGACTTCCGGCTCGTGATACACCTGTTACTGACAGCCCTCGTCGTTTCAGCACAATCCATCCCGAAGGTCGTTGCATCCAAAAAGGCCACGCCAAACGCCTCACGAGTAGCGCCGGGCGAGGACTGGCTTGTCTGGGGCGGAAAGAATCGTGACTTCCTTGTGGATTCTTCGGGTCTGGCAGACTCCTGGCCGGTCACGGGGCCCAAGAAAATCTGGAGCCGGGCGCTTGGAGACGGTTATTCCGCTATTGCCGAGGAAAGTGGCATTCTGTACACCGCATTCCGGCGCGGTTCGAAAGATGTCGTCACAGCGCTGGACGCCTCCACCGGCAAGACGCGTTGGGAATATGAGTACGAGAACCCGTTCACCAATTCATTCTCGGAAAAAGTCGGCCCTGGCCCATACGCCATGCCGCAAGTGGTGGGTGACCGCGTCGTTGCAGCCAGCGGCACCGGCAAGATTCATTCGCTCGACAAAAAGACTGGCCGGCCCATCTGGTCGCACAATTTGTACACAGAGTTCGATGGCACACAGCTGCAGTTCGGCTACTCCTGCCATGC
>DATLVJ010000265.1:0-4344 GCA_035577585.1 Candidatus Limnocylindrales bacterium | reverse complement strand
GCGAAAATCGGCGACGGTCAGAATCCCAGTGCGCTCGGCGATGACCGCCGGTTCCCCGATCTGCAGCGTGGCGGGAGTCCGCGCGCGGGGCAGGTGATGAACCGTTTGCCCGTGTGAACCGATCGCGGCGATGTCGCGCGGGGAAAGGCGGGCCCGGCGGACGACCGCCAGCGCGGCGCGCGCGAAATGTTCCCCAAGCAGGAAATTCAACTCACAGATTTCGGCGACATTGCCCGTCAAACAGACTTTCAAAATGTGCGCGCGCAACTGGCGGGGAAACGGCCTGTGCAGATGTTCCACCAGTCGGACCTTCAATTCCCGACCGCTGCCGGAGATTTTCGCCACCACGGCGTCAATGCCGTCCGCCGACGTGCCGGACATAAGCCCGACGATGAAATGCAGGGCCGGTTTCGACGCATAGAGCATGGACGGAGATTATTGAAGGGACTCAGTGCAGACAAGCACAGTAAGATGACTTGAGCGCGGCAGGCACTTCACAGACTTGGCCTACTCAGAGAGGTCGCGGCAGAACGCCACGTTTGCTGGAGTATCCGACGAGTTTGCGGAATAGAAACACGGCAAGGAATCCGCAGCCGAAGACAAACGGCACTAATTCATACGCGAAGCCGATGCCCAAGTTCAGCACCTTTCTCGGAATGACCTGACCGTTGGTGATTTCGTACCATCCCTGGATTTTTCCCTCGGCTCGTGGGGGAACTTCCAGTGTTACAAAAGTCGTATTCGTGGTCTGGCTCAATACTCGAAAATAAGTGTGGTTGCTGCTTGAGTCGTTTATTTGTTGGAGGTCGCGGTTGATGATCGCAACGGGAAACTCGTCCGTGACGATCACGCAATTGTCGGGGACGTTTCTTAATTGTGCACAGGAATAGAGCGGGCCGGGATAACGCACGAGAATGGGAAACCATGCGCGGTCAGCCTCGTGGAAAGGATGAATATGGAAGCGTTCCATGACGAGAAAAACCGGTTTGAGCGACAAATAACAACCACCGATGAAAATGACCGGCAGCAGCAACATGAAGAGCCATGTTGGAATTCTGAAAAGTGGAAGTCTCACCGCCATTCTGTTGCTTAGAATTTAGCTGCTGTTGAGGTGGTTGTCGAATGAAATTCCGGCAAGCGATGGTCAGGGCAACCTTTGAAGGAAATCTCTGCAAAAGTTTTGAATGAATGTGGGCATTAAGCCATCAGAGATTCATGCAACCCAAGCGCAACCCTCAACCCACCTTTTTCGACATGGCCGTCCAACAACGTGGCGCGGCCAATAAAGTTTTAGAGACGATTACAAAAGAAGTGGACTTCACTGAAGCCGAGCGGTGTGTTGCGGCCACTTATAGCAGTGGCGGCAGGCCAGCTTGCCGGGTGGGCGTGCTTTTGCGCGTCATGATCTTGCAGCACCTTTACAACTTGAGTGATCCACAAGCTGAGGAACAGATCAAGGACCGGTTGAGCTTTCAAAAGTTCCTCCAGTTGGACACCCAAGAGGCCGTTCCCGATGAAACCACCATTTGCCGCTTCCGGCAGCGGCTCATCGAATGCAACCTTCATGAACAATTATTGGGCCTGCTCAACAGCCAACTGGAAGTGCGCGGTTATATCGTCAAACGGGTCACGCTGGTGGATGCGACCATTGTAGAATCCAGCCGCAAACGTCCGGAGGTGGAGGATGTGGCCAATGGGACCGCGCCGGATGCAGATGCCAGCTATACACGCACAGTCAAAGGCAGTCATTACGGTTACAAGGCTCATGTCAGCACAGACAGCGAACATCAGTTGATACGCAACGCACTCATCAGCACGGGTGGGATGCAGGAGGCGCACATGTTTGCGCAGGTGGCCCCACAAGATGTGAAAGAAATTTACGCCGATAAGGCCTACGACACCAAAGCCAATCAAGCGTGGCTCAAAGAGCGAAGTATCCGAAGCTGCCTGCACAAGAAGGGAGCGCACCACATCAAACTCAGCCACAAAGATGTCCAGATGAACCGCAAAAAAGGCCTGATACGGAGAAACATTGAAAGAGTATTCGGGCACCTGAAGCAATGGCAGGGTTACCGGCGGACAAGGTATTTGGGGCTGGCCAAAAACCAACTGGAACTGACGCTTAAAGCGGTGGCTTACAATCTGAAACGCCTGGCAAAGATAATCGAGTTGGAAAACGCATGAGTCACAGATCGAAACAACAGCAGTCAACCCGCAGGTAATGAACAAAAACCTCGGCGCAACCAACACAACTCGCCCGCTCCAATCGTAACTCACCAGAAGATTTTTATCGTATCCCCTTTTGCAGAGATTTCCATGAAAAGGTTGATTTACCTGAATAAGTCGCATTTTGGCGTTCGGATTTTGCCGAAAAACCGTTTATTACCGCCTTTTACCGCTTCTGCGCCGCCGGAGGCGGCGAGTTCTGAATTGTGAGTTTTGAGTTTAGACAGCTCACACGAAGGTATTTACAGGCGGCCAACGCCCAACCGGCGAGGAAATCAAATCAGGGCGGCGACGCAGGTGCTTCCGCACGGGCAATTCTTCCGTATCGGCAATGCCCTGTCGGCGGACGAGCCAGCGGCTCGTCCCTACCAGAAAGCGGACGAAGTTCGGTTTGGTCCGGTTTGGGAGACGCGAAAAAGCCCGTAAATCCGGTTTCGTCCGGTTTACGCGGGAGACATTTGTCTGAGAAACTAATGTCAGCCTCAGCGAGAAACTGTTTACTTGGAAATCCCAATCAAGTTACTCAGGTCGCAGCCAAGGCTGGAGTAATTTGACGAGTTCATCGGGCAGGCGTTCGGGTTTTTCGTCGAGGCCGGTGCAGACGTGGAGGGTTTCGGCCTGAAGAATCAGCGAGCCGTCGTGGTTGAGTATGCGATAGCCGAAATTCAGGCGAACCTTCTCAGCAGCGGTCGGCCGGAGCTCGATCGAGATGAGGTCGTCATAGCGCGCCGGGGACTTGTAGCGCAGGCGGCATTCGATGACGGGGAAAATATAACCCTGTTCCTGCCATTGGCCAAAAGGCGCGCCAATATGGCGGAAAAACGCGCCGCGGGCGGCTTCCAGGAGGTCCAGATAACGCGAGTAATAGATGTGATTGCCGATGGTGCACTCGGAATAGTTGACGCGGTGCTGGTAGCGGAAGTTCGGGTCGCTCATGGGCAGATTTGTGCCAGAAAAGGGCGGAAAGACGCGATGGCAAAATTTTTCAGGCGCCAGGGCAAAACATTGGTTGCGCCGGACGTGAAAGCAAGTATGTTGAATTTGTGGATTGGCAGAAGATTGTTTCACTGGGGATTGTGGGAATTACGATGGGGCTGTTTCTGTGGTTTCGGTTCAAACCCCGCAAATTCAGCCTTCAGAAGGACACCCACTGCGGTTGCTCGGCAGCGGGGCAAGCCGCGCCAAAAAGCAGCATTGTTTTCCGCGCGCGGCGGGGCGAGAAGCCCGAAATCATCGTGAAGATGAGATAAAAGCCATCCCGCACTTGCAATTCTGAAAATGTTGAGTTAGTTTCAACTCCGATAATCATGGCCATGTGTAAAGTCAGTACCACCGTCCATTTTGCGCGCTCAACCGTTGATCGTGACAGTTCCGCGAACTGGCAACCGAACACCGACGTTTACACGACCGACGAGGGCCTGGTCGTAAAGGTGGAGCTGGCGGGCATGCGCAGCGAGAATTTGCAGATCATCGTGGAGGGAAGCCGGCTGAAGATCAGCGGGCAGCGGCCGGACGGATGTCGCGCGGCCAAGTTCAATTTTCTGGCGATGGAGATCAGTTACGGGCCGTTCGAGCGAGTGTTGGAATTGCCACCCGGTTACGATCTCAGCCAGGCGAAAGCTTCATACCTGAACGGGTTCCTAAGGATCGACGTTCCGCAGGCCGTAAAGATGCCGGCGAAACGCACGAAGGTGGCCGTCACGGGTAAATAAAAAGTCTCGGTTTTTTTCAGGGCGGTGTTTAGGATTTCCCGGGCACTATCATGACTTCGCCGGACACAGAATTTATCAGCATATTGGGCGCTTCCACGGGCGGCGATGCCGCAGCGTCGCCGCAGGTGTCTGTACCCATCCTGCCGGACGCGTTGCCGATCCTCGGCCTCTCGGACATCGTGATTTTCCCGGGCATGGTCGCACCGCTGCTCGTTGAGACGACGCAAAGCATACACCTTGTCGATGACGTGGTGGGCGGAGATCGGTTGGTGGGTGTCGTGTTGCAGCGGAAACCCGACGCGGAAAATCCACTCCCGGAAGACATGTATGAAGTGGGTTGCGCGGCGCGGGTCCTGAAGATGCTCAAGTTTCCGGACAACACGGTGCGCGTGTTGGTGGAGGGGCT
>DATLVJ010000264.1:0-24952 GCA_035577585.1 Candidatus Limnocylindrales bacterium | reverse complement strand
TAGTTCACGGGAAATTCATGCAGGTGTGTGCGTGGGGCGGGAAAAGCGGTGCCATCTTCGAAAGTTTGCTGGAGTGGGGCCTCATACCATGTCGAAATCTCGAAGGGGCTCAGGTGATAAATCGCCGCGAGTGAATACAATTTGTGAAGACTGGGCACTACATTGCGGTTTTCGATGTCCGCCAAACGGCTGATGTGCAGGATGAAATCCGGCCTACCCCGTTTAGCTGCGAGCTCATAACTGGCCTGTTCGACTTCGCGATAGGTTAGGCCGAGGGTTTCCCGAGTCTGGCGCAGCCGCAGCCCTGGTGGATACATGTCTCCCCCCTAACGGCGGAGTAATTCGTAACTAACACTCTATCAAATTACCAGTTTGTTACGAATCCAGAACAACATAAACATCTGTGGAAATCTTAGTGGGTATGCTCCGAAAAGAAACTGCTCCCTTTGCGGCACTGGGGTTCGGCCGGGTTTTAGGGAATCTGCTATTCTGACCATCTATGGCCCCTAGTTACAGGTTCTTCGGGCGGTTTCTTGCCTTCTTGCTGCTCGGGGGTCTGATTCTTGCCGGCATCCCGTTTACATCCGCTCAACAAGCTACCCCGGCTCCTGCCGTGGCCAGCCCACCCGCGGGCACTAGCAGTCCGGAGTTTCTTGCCACGGCCGACGAAGTGGTCCAGGAGATGAGCAAGATCACGGGTTGGGGGATCAAAACGCCGCTCAAGAAATCGATTCGCTCTCGCGAGGACATCCACGCGTACGTCCTGAAGCAGATGGACGATGAAAAAGACGCAAAGGAGCGCTACGCATCGGAGCGCAGCGCGGAAGCCTTCGGATTGATTCCAAAGGGCTTTAATCTCGACACCTTTCTTGTGGATCTTTTGACCGAGCAAATCGCGGGACTCTATGACCCCAAGGCCCACGAGTTTTACATTGCGGACTGGATCCCCGCGGACGAGCAGCGGATGGTGATGGCGCATGAATTGACCCATGCGCTGGAGGACCAGCATTTCAACATCGAGCCGTGGGTGCGCGCCGCCCGGCCCAATGACGACGCCGAGATGGCGCGGGAATCGGTGCTGGAAGGCAGCGCGATGGCGGCAATGCTGGAATACGAATTGAAGGGGAAAGGATTGAAACTGGCGGACTTGCCGGAATTCGATCCTTCTGTTTTCGTGGGTGATCTGGCGGAAACGCCCATCCTGAAAAAGGCTCCGCCGTTCATCAAGGATTCGCTGATGTTCCCTTACTTTAGCGGACTGACCTTTTCGATTGGGGTGCTGAAGTCGGGAGGCTGGCCCGGGTTTGCTTCCGTCTTCGCCCGGCCGCCTGCGAACACGCAACAAATCCTGCATCCGGAGATGTATTTTGCGAACCGAACGCCAACCCCCGTAAAAGTAGACGTGCCAGCAACCGTGCCAGGAGAGAACTGGGCACTGCTGGAGGAAAATTCGCTGGGTGAATTGGGCTGGAAGGAAGTCTTGAAGCAATATCTGGACGAGCCCCGCGCCAAGGCGGTGGCCGCCGAATGGGATGGCGACCACTACGCGACATATGAACAGAAGGACTCCAAGCGGCTGATGCTGTTCGCGCGGATCCGGCTGGCCGATATTGTTTCCGCGTCGCATTTTTTCACGGAGTATGCCGCGGCGCTGGAACGGAAGTATCCAGAGCGCGCGGGCGCCACTCGAGGGCAGAATTTTCTGACGTTTGTTTCCGGGCAGGGCAACGTGTTTTTGCGCTGCAACGGCAGAGAGTGCATCACGCTGGAAGGCGGGAGTTCCGGGATGTTTCTGCAGTGGACGGCGAAGCTCAACTGGCGGCTGATACCAGAAGCGCCGCAGCCGCCCGCCTCAACCGATATTCGGACTGCGGAGTCGGACACGATGGCAATGGAACGGGAAAGAGTCCCGGGTTTTTAGCGAAGGGGCCACATCGACCCGGAAATTGCAATTCAGTTGGAGTGCTGCATCACCAGCAGGGTCAGGTCGTCCGAGCGTTTGACACCGGCGGAAAAATCACGCATTTCCTGCAGGCAGGCGGAGAGCATCTGGTCCGGCGGTTTGGAAGCGTGGCGCGCGATGAGGGCTTCCACACGGCGCAGACCGTACTCGTCGCCTTTGAGATTGAAAACCTCCGACAATCCATCCGTATAGAGGAACAAAGAATCGCCCGGAGCCAGCTTTAGTTGGCACACCGGGAAATCCGTGGTGCAGAACATTCCGAGCGGGACGCCTGTTGCTTGCCGCGAGGTGACGCGGGAGCGGGAGGCGTGGAGCAGCGGCAGATGGCCGGCGCTGGCGTATTCCACCCTGCCGTCATGCCATGCGCGTCCCACGACCAGGGTGACGTATTGCCCGGCGGTTGTGCTGTCGCAGAAGAGCCGGTTGGCGTGGCCCACCAACTGGCTCAGCGGCAGATTCTGGCCCGCGAGCGTGCGAAACGTCGCGTGCAGATGGCTCATGAGCATGGACGCCGCGACACCCTTGCCGGAAACGTCGCCGAGAAGAAACAGAAAGCCGTCCTCGTTTTCGATCAGGTCGAAGTAATCGCCGCTGACCAAACTGGCAGGCTCGTAGTGATACCGGGCTTGCCAGTTGCCGAGCGACCAGTCGTTTCGTGGAAGGAGTCCGCGCTGGATTCCCGCCGCCAGGATCAGATCGCGCTCCAGCGCGCGTTGTTCTTCGGAGGAAAGATGGTCCAGGCAAAAGCGCAGCAGGGGATTGCAGAGCAAGCGGTCGGCTTCGATGGAGTCGTGGCAGACTTCGCAGATGCCGAAGGTTCCGCCGTTGAGGCGCGCAAGCGCTTCGTCGACACTGTGGATCAGCTGGTGGACCGAAGCGTCGGAGACATTTGCTGCGGCCGCCGCCTGCAGGCTGGCGCGGCGCCGCTCGAGTTCCGTATGTAAGTAAGACTGAGTTGTGGTGTCCATGTTGAGAGTTTGCTGCTTGGTGCCTGGAGATTCCATCCGTTTTGTGCCTCCAAATTCGAACGGTTCAAAAGAGGGAAGGGAAAAGTGAATCACTAACGAACGCCGGTGCCCGCCGCCGCTGGTTTTGCCAGCAAAAGCGCCTCGGTGCCGGCTTCACTCCTCTTAATGCGATGCCGTAAACGGTCCACTCGGCACATCAGTTTTGCCTCCAGACGGCGGGTGCGTTCGCGCGCGTAGGGATCACGGGACGGAGTGTCCGGGCGCTGAAGTTTTGCCAGGGCAAGTTGCGCGAATTCGAGGGCCTGCTCGAGATCTTTTGTTTTACGTTCATAGTGAATGGCGAGCTGTTCGCAGGCTTCGAGGCCGTCCGCCGGGTCGCGGGCCAGTTGGTGCCAGAGTGCCGCCGCGGCGCCGCTGTCACCGCGGCGTTTGGCCATGAGCGCGAGTTCACGCGTGGCGCGCGGCCGGAATTCGGTGGGGAGTCCCGCGTCCAGGGATTGGACACACGTGGAATGAGCGCGTTTGTTATCGCCGCGCCGCTGCAAAAATCTGGATAAGCCGAAGAGATCGAGGGAATTTTCGTCCGCCAGCGGTTGGCGCTCGTCGAGCAGAGAATTGATTTTACCGAACAGCGCGGCGAGTCCCCGCAAATCCATCTGATTGTGTTTTACTACGCCGGCAAGGGGATCGGCGCTGCCGCCGCGGAGAAAATCGAAATAAAACTGCGGGATCAGCGCGGAGGCAACATCGTCGCCGCGGTGCCAGCCGAGGCGGGCGGCATCGAGCACGTGCCGCTCCAGCTCCACGAGGCGCACCGAACCCAGGCGCAATTTCCAGAGGGCGCGCGCCGGATGGAGCAAATCCAGATGCGCGGCGAGCGGCGGCACCTTGATCGCCCGGGTCATCGTAAAGCGATTTTCGAGCAGCGGCCAATCGAAGGATTTTCCGTTGAAGGTGACGAGCACCGGCCGCTCGGCGAGGCGCGAGGCAAGCTCGTGCAGGAGCGAGTGTTCTTCGGAGAAATCCCGCAGGAATAGTTGCTCTACCTGCAACCCGCCGGCGTCCCACCAGGCGAGGCCGACAAGGAACGCGTAGGTTCCGGTGCCGCCGGCCAGCCCGGTGGTTTCCGTATCCAGAAACAGCCATTTCTCGGGATTCTCCAGAGCGGCTCGCGAATCTTGCGTTTGTTTTTTGGAGCGGCCGGCTTCCGAGGCGGGCCTTTTCGTCAACAGATCGAGCGCCACGGGCGACGGTTGGACGAATTCCGGCGTCGAGAACCAGTTGCGGATCGCCAGGTGTTCGCCGAAGTGATTCCGGGCAATCCCCGCGCCCAGCAACCGGCTGAGCGAATCCGTTTCATCGGGTGCGCGCAATTCCGCCGGCCTCGGCGCCATGCCGCGCGCGGGTTTCAATGCCGCCAATCTGGAAAAGCGATCGATGATGCCCCCTTTTGAGCGCGACTACGAAGCTGTCGCTTTTACAAACTCAACCGTTGCCGACCAATCCTTCGTGCCTTCAGTACTCTTCCTCGGTTCACTCTGCGTCCGTTGTTTCTTTTCCACACAATCGATGCAAAATCGCGAGTGCTGCCTCCTTGGCTTTTGGCGCCAAATCTCCCGCGGGGCCCACGCAGGAAGGGCAGCCTGCCTCGCAGGGGCAAGCCTGAATCAATTCACGCGTCTTGCGCACCAGCAATTCGTGGGCTCGAAACAACGGCTCTGAAAACCCAATCCCGCCCGGATACGCGTCGAATAAATAGAGATTCGGCTCGAAGAATTCCTTGGCTTGTGCGCCGACAGCCTCCTCCATGCGCGTTGGAGTGAATTCCTCGCTTCCTTCACCGGGCGCGGGCGGCCGCTCTCCGATTGCTGTTCCCAAATCGCGCGCGTCGCACATCAGCAGGAGGGTGGCCACCGAGGCCAGAGCATACAGCAGGCCAAACATGCCCGACTGCCGCTCACTGATCGCGTACGGCAGCGATTCGAGGAGCGCCCGCTCCAGGGTGATCCAGTAAGACGTGGTGTGCATCTCGTTCTCTGGAAGCTCCAGCTGTCCCGCGCCGATATTTTCGTTGGTGAAAAATTTGATCTTCTTGAAGCCGACCACTTGCGAGCGCACTAGCACGTCGCCATGCGACCGGGCATGAGAGGTAGGGGCGGCAGACCGTGCCGTCTCCGCAATCTCCAGCACGCGAACCTGCGTATACCGGATGGCATCGGTGTAGTAATCCACGTTCACTTGCTTCACGTAGGCCTTGCGCTCCTTAAAATCGAGATGCTCCACGTGGTATTGCTGCCCGCCATGGAGGTAAATCGCTTTTTCATGAACGGTTGTGAGCGCGCTCGGAAAATCCACTTCGCCGATCACTTGCGGAGCGCCGGTGATATCAATGATTACAAAATTGTCGCTGGTGACCGAGCGCAGGCTGACGGTATCCGCCGGGTAGGCTTCGTGCGTCCAGTGATAGTTTTCGCCAGCCAGGTGGAGATAGCCCGCTTCGGCCAGCCGCGCGCACAGATCCTGCACGTTCACTTCTCCGAATTTATCTTGCGGGCCGATGGGCAGCTCAAACGCCGCGCATTTCAGGTGATTGATCAGAATCTCCAGATTGTCGGGTTGAATGAAGGCATGTTCAGGGGTGTTGCCGAAAAAATAGTCGGGATGGCGAATGATGAATTGATCGAGAGGCGCGGAAGAGGCCACTAGCACGGCGCAGGAGCTGCCGCTGCGGCGTCCGGCGCGGCCGGCTCGTTGCCAGGTGGCGGCAATTGTGCCGGGGTAGCCGGTCATCACGACTGTGTCCAGCGAGCCGACGTCGATGCCAAGTTCCATCGCTGAGGTTGTCACCACGCCACGGATGCGGCCTTCGCGCAAACCGCGCTCGATTTCGCGGCGCTCGTTCGGCAAATAGCCGCCGCGATAACCGCGAATCGTTTCCGGCTGGCCTGGTTGCTGCGGATTGGCCTGCTGCAGGTAAGTTAGGATCAATTCCGTGTGCAAGCGGGAATTGGCGAAGACCATGGTCTGCAAATCGTGCTTCAGGAATTCCTGGGCCACGCGCGAACTTTCGTTGATGTAGCTGCGGCGGATGCCGAGCGCGCGATTCACGACCGGGGGGTTGTAAAACACGAAGGTTTTTTCCGCGGCGGGCGCACCGTTGGCGGCCAGCACTTCCACATGGTCTTCAATCAACCGGGAAGCAAGTTCGCCCGGATTCGCAATTGTTGCGGAGCAGCAGATGAATTGGGGCTTGCTGCCGTAGAAGCGCGCGATACGCTGCAGGCGCCGCAGCACGTTGCACAGGTGGCTGCCGAAGACGCCGCGATAGGTGTGGAGTTCGTCCACGACGATATAGCGAAGGTTTTCGAAGAGGCGCGTCCACCGGGTGTGGTGGGGCAGAATGCCGGTGTGCAGCATGTCCGGGTTGGTGAGCACGACATGGCTTTTTTCGCGGATGGCTTTGCGGGCGTCGGTTGGCGTGTCGCCGTCGTAGGTGAAAACACCGACGCGATTTTTCAGCCGGCCATTCAAATCGTGAAGTTCCGCCAACTGATCCTGCGCCAGCGCCTTGGTGGGGAAGAGGTACAGCGCACGCGTGTCATCGTTACCCAGGATTGCGTCCAAGACGGGCAGGTTGTAGCAGAGGGTTTTTCCGGAAGCCGTCGGCGTGACGATTACGATATTTTTCCCAGCGTGTACGGCTTCCGCTGCCGCGGTCTGGTGGGTGTAAAGCTGGCGGATACCTTTTGCGCTGTAGGCGGCGCGAAGATCGGCGTGCACCCACGCGGGGAATTCCGCCCACTGGGCATCGCGGGCTGGGTAGTGGCGCACGGCAGTGAGGATTTCGCCTTCGCGGTCGCGGGCGGCAAAGGTGTCGAGGACCTGGGTGACGCGGGCGAGGGTCGAGGAGTGTTGCGCCCTAGCGAGGGAAAAGGCGTTGCTGGCCATCGATCAGTCTCCCGAAAAGCGGCGAGATAATTCGCCTTTTGTTCGCTTAGGCTAACATTCCGCAGTGGGCGGCGCAACATAGAACCTGAAAATGTTGCCCGAAAGTGCGTCCATGGTATTCGCCGTGATAGGATTTAGACAAAATGAACGCAAAAACGAGCACTGCGGTTGAAATTTCCCTGAGTTGCCCGATCTGTGGCGGAAGGCTCGTCACGATGACCGACCAGGTGAATTGCGAGAAATGCAGCCATGCATTCCCCGTGGATGGCGGCATTCCGCAACTGTTCTGGCAGAACGACTGGCCGGCGGATAAGCCGGATGTCACCCGCGCGATGCAGGCGTTTTACGAAAAGACGCCATTTCCGAATTATGACGATTTCGATTCCGCGGAAGCGCTGCGGCTGAAAGCGCGGCGCGGTGTTTTCGCGAAGTTGCTGGATGAACAGATCCGGCACGGCTCTTCGATACTGGAGGTCGGCTGCGGCACGGGACAGATGAGCAACTTTCTGGGGATGACCTGGGGGCGGACGGTAGTTGGCGCCGATGGGTGCCTGCATTCCCTGCAGCTTGCCGAAAATTTCCGCCGCGAAAACGAGATCAAAGGGACACGGTTCCTGCAGATGAATCTGTTTCGCCCGGTGTTCCCGCCGGAGAGTTTTGATTTTGTGGTGTGCAACGGAGTGCTGCACCACACCAGCGATCCGTATCTTGGATTTCAGAGCATCGGGAAGCTGGTGAAGCGCGGTGGCTTTATTCTGATCGGGCTCTACAACAAGTACAGCCGGTTGGCGACCGATTTCCGCCGCTGGATGTTCCGCGTGTCCGGCGACCGGATGCAATTTCTGGACCCGCAGATCCGGGACCGCGCGGCAAATCAGGGCCGCAAAGATGCATGGTTTCTGGACCAGTACAAAAACCCGCACGAGTCGAAACATACGTTCGGAGAGGTGCAGGGCTGGTTCCGGGAAAACGGATTCGAATTCATGAACAGTATTCCGAAAGCGCAGGGCGAGAGTTTCGCCACGGACGAAAAGTTATTTGAACCGCACGCACCGGGAACGAGCTTTAATCATTTTTTGGTGCAAGCCGGGGAGACGTTGGTCGGCGGCCGGGACGGCGGTTTTTTCATTATGATTGGGAAACGCGTCTAACGCCGACAAAAGCCCGCGCGATGTGACGAAGTCCCTCAAAACGCGGTACTCTTTCCTTTACAACATTTATCCGGAGAAAGAATGGACGAGGAAAACCCCGTGGCTGCGGAAGCGGCGCCGAAGCGCTCTGGCTTGAAGTCGTTCCTGTATTTTCTGAAACTTCTGGTGGGCAATTTCCTGTTGTTCGCCGTGCTGATCGAACTGGTCTGCGTTGTCTACATCAACGTTACGGATTGGCATTCGAGCAAGCCGACGTATCACGTCAACTACAACAATTTCTGGGCAGACATCAATCCGGCCTTCGGCGTATGGCATCGGGCGAACGGGCATTTCTATCACCAGGGCGGGTGTTTCAGCGTGCAGTACACGACGAACAGTTACGGGGCGCGCGACGTGGAGCGCAGCCTGCATTCCGCGAAGCCACGGACGGTGGTACTTGGTGACTCGATGATCGAGGGGTTGGGCCTTGCCGATCAGGATCGCTTGACGAATATTTTGGAGAAGGACACCGGGCGGGAGTATCTGAACTTCGGCACCAGCGGCGATTTCGGACCGCTCCAATACGCGCTGCTCTATAAAACACTGGCCGCAAAATTCGATCACGACACGGTGGTCGTGGGCGTGCTGCCGGACAACGATTTTCACGACATGTCGCTCGAATGGGGCAAGGTTCATCACGCGGATCGCTACCGGCCTTACTACGCGGATGATTTTTCCATTGTGTATACAAATCATGTGCAACCGCAGGCGGGCGAGGGATTCTGGGACCGGGTGGAGTCCGTGCTGCGGGCGTATCTGGCGTCGTACCACGTGGGCCAGTTTCTGTATTCGAGCATGTACTGGCGGATGGCGCCGCCGTATTCCGGCTACAACGATTTCAACGATGTGGATATCGCGCGGCTGAAGCATGCGCTGGACGATATTCATGCGACCGCGGATGCACACCATGCCAAGATGGCGGTAATTGTGATTCCCACGTCCAATGATTTTGTCCGGCTGAAACAATCAGGGGCGAATCGGCTGGGACCGGTAGTGCTCAGTTGGGGGCAGGAGAAGGGAATTCCCGTCAAAGACTTGCTGCCGGAGATGGACGCACGTTCCGGGGGGAGTTTTCATACGTTCTTTTTGAGCTGCGATGGGCATTGGACGCCGAAGGGAAGCAAGGTGGCGGCGGAGATTCTGGAACCGTGGCTGGCGCAACTGGACGGGAGCCCCGCAAAAAACTGAAGCGAGTGAGCGTTATCCTGAAGCCCCGATTCCGATCGGGGCGGAAGGATCTCAACGCATGAAATTTGCGCGGCGTTCAAGTTGAGATCCTTCGGGCGCAAACAACGCGCCCTCAGGATGACAAGCTATTTTTGTTGTATTTTGGCGACGGATCGATGGCTCGACGTGAAAACTGCGGCTACGAGGGTTTTTCGATGAGGAAGTTGCCGAGGACGAGGCAGTCCATCTGGCTGCGGGAGAATGTGCTGTAGGCATTTGCGGGCGTGGTCACGATCGGTTCGCCGCGCAGATTGAACGAAGTGTTGAGGAGCACAGGCACACCGGTGGCTTGCCCGAATCGCTCAATAAGGCCGTAGTAGAGCGGAGTTTGTTCGCGGTAGACCGTTTGCACGCGAGCGGAACCGTCCACGTGGGTGATTGCCGGCAGAGTGGCGTGGTGCTCGGGCTTTACCGGCGTGACGTAGAGCATGTAGCGCAGGGGATATTGATTCACCGCGTCGCCCAGTTCAAAATATGTTGGCGCTGCTTCCGCAACCACCGACGGCGCGAACGGACGATACGGTTCGCGGAATTTAATTTTCGAATTGACGATGTCTTTCATTTCCGCGCCGCGAGGATCGGCCAGGATACTGCGATGGCCTAGCGCGCGCGGGCCCCATTCGAAGCGCCCCTGATACCAACCGACGACTTTGCTGTTGGTGAGGAAATCGGTGGTGCGATCGAGCAATTCATCAGTGCTGGCAGCTTCGTGATAAGGAATGTTTTCGCTTTCGAGGAAGGAGCGGATTTCAGAGGCGCCGTACTCCTGCCCCCAATAGGCGTGCTCCATGCGGAACGAGCGCGGCTTGCCGAGAACGGAATGGTACGCCCAGAGCGCGGCGCCCAAAGCTCCGCCGGAATCTCCCGCGGCCGGCTGGATGAACAGTTCGTCGAACCCGGATTCGCGCAGCATTCTGCCGTTGGCCACGCTGTTTAACCCCACGCCTCCTGCAATACAAAGTTTTTTCAGGCCGGTCTGCTTGTAGAGATTTTTCGCCATACCCACGAGCAAATCCTCGGTGACGCGCTGGATGCTGGCTGCGATGTCCGCGTAATGTTCGTTCACTCGGCACTGAGCGATGTAGTCAGCCGGCTTTTTGCCGAAGTATTTCGGGAAGCCGGTGGATTCGGTGAAAAAGGGAGTCTCCCGCGGGCGCGGCTCGCCGAAAAGTTCAACAAGTTTTGGCGTGTACATGCGGTCGGTGGCGTAGTGGAAGCAGAAATAATCCATGTCCAGCGAGAACGAGCCGTCCTCGTTCTGCTTCACGGTCTTCCAGACTTTGTCCACGTAGCGCGGCGTCCCGTAGGGCGCCATGCCCATCACTTTGTACTCGCCTTCATTCACTTCGAAGCCGAGGAAGGCGGTGAACGCGCTGTAGAGAAGTCCGATGGAATGAGGGAACTCGATCTGCCTGGTCAACTGGATTTGCGTGCCGCGGCCGACACCGGAAGCCGCGGTGAGCCACTCGCCGACGCCGTCAACTGTCAGGATGGCGGATTCTTCAAAGGGCGAGCAGAGGAAGGCGCTGGCCGCATGGGAAAGGTGGTGTTCGGAGAAGAGGACGCGGTCGCGGCTGATGCCCAATTCCGATTGCAGGGTGCTGGCGATCCACAGTTTGTCCAGCATCCAACCGATCATGGACTCGCGGAAAACTTTCCAGGATTGCGGATAGGTTTGCAGGACGCTGATCAGCAGCCGGTCAAGTTTTTTGAAGGGCCGCTCGTAAAAGACCACGTAGTCGAGGTCTTTGGCGTCAATTTTCGCTTCGCGAAGGCAGAACTCGATGGCGTGTTTTGGGAAGCCGAAGTCGTGTTTGACGCGGGAGAATCGCTCTTCCTCGGCGGCGGCGACAAGTTGGCCGTCGCGCAGAATCGCAGCGGCAGCATCGTGGTAATAGCAGGAAATTCCAAGAATGTGCATCCGTTATTGCCTGTGGGCCCAGTCGAGGTCGTGGACTTCGGCGGGATGTTCGATCCAATTCGCGGGACGATGCTTGATGCGAAGGGGGTCGGAAAACAAGCGTACAACCAGGCCAAAGGGCAGAACCGCGACGGCGTAAATGATGGTCAGAATCACGCGCGCCTGGAAATTGCCGATCTTGTGCGCCAGGCGCTTCCAGGCGTTCCAGAGAGCTTTCAGATTTTCAGAAAGAATATTGGCCATAGCAGCGCGATTCGCCTAAAAGAGGGCGTAGACGAACGGCGCGAGAGCCGAGCTTTGTCCGAGAACGATAAGAACGGCGGTGAAGAGCACCACCAGGATGACCGGCAGCATCCACCAGCGCTTATTGCGCGCAAAAAAGGAGAGCAACTCTCCCGCGATGCCGAGCCGGCGCGAAGCCGTGCTGAAAAACCCCATGAAATCTCCCTCAGAAGCAGATTGGACTGGAGGTCCGAATATCTAATTTAACACACGCGTCACTTTGCGGCAAAGCACACTTGGCCGGAATCGTTCCAGAATTTGCCGCTCTGTTCGAAGAAGTCTTTCGCTGCGACTGACAGCGCGCTTGCCTATTCCGTGGCCTTTGCCGCGAGAGCTTCAATCACGACGATGTTCGGCAGCAATTCCGCGGGCAGGGCATGCCGCGCCCGCAGAAAAGAGGGTGAATTGTAGGAAATCCAGGTCTTTCCGGCGGCGTCTTCCGCTACAAGGATCTTCAGAGGAAAATCGAGGGCCACGCTCGGCGAAGCCAACATCAGCGGCGTCCCGGCTTTTGGATTTCCAAAAATGAGGAGCTTGGTGTTTGGCATCTGGAGCCCGGCACTCGCCGCTTCGCCGCTGTGATCCACAACCACAAATAGCTTGACGCCCTTCGATTGAAGGATTCCCACCAGCTTGGCTACGGTGTCGTCCACCGAGTGATTGGCGGGGATCCGCACAATTCCGTTTTCCGAGCTGATTGCCATGGAGTGCTCCTCCCCAATAGATGCATGAACGAGCGACTTCGGATTGGCGAAAATCAGGTATCCGGCCATCAACAAGCCAAGAATCACCAGCGCCATTGCGACGCCAATCACCAGCCGGGGCCGATGCAAGTACAATGACTCGCCCGCTTGCAATTGTTTCAGTATCCACAAGTGCCGAAACATGGAAAGGAGACATACAGAGACGCCCATCAGGATCAGCGCGATGCCAATCCAAAGGGAAATTCCGTACTGTTTCACCTGAAAGTCGGGCGCGAGATGGTTGAACTCCTGGAGAAACAGTCCAAAACGCGCCAGCACAAATCCCAAACCCATCAGGGCGATTCCGGTGCGGATCCAGGCCAGCACGGTACGTTCCGCAGCCAGATAGTCGGTCGCGCTGCCTTGCATGGAAAGCCTCCCCAGCCGCCAGAAACCCCGGCAAGATAGCTCCGACTTGGCCGAATGTAAAGCGTCTCATAGGTACAGCGGGTTCTGTGCTCAACTGGAAAATGGCGGGAACAGAACAGGGCTCCGTGGTGTCTGAAACAAGGTGCGGACTTTCGGCGTATCTTCAGGGCGTAGGCGCGCTGCTTGGGTTCGACCTGGCGGGCCTTCCATCTCTCAGAGGAGCGCCGCCAATGGCAGTGGGGGAATTCGGGCCACGCCGTCCCGATCGCCGCAGAGCGCCTCGCTACCCGTATCGAGCCAGCCTGGAAATCGAATGGGGATCCGCGCGGCTAAAGGCGCGGACGCGCGACGTGAGCGTCGGTGGAATGTTCATCGAATCCGAAGATGTACTGTGGGTGGGAGCGGGCTTCCGCGCGAAGCTGGTCAGCGAGCGCCCCGTATGGCTGGAATGCTCCGTCAAGCGCGTGGAGCCCGGCCTGGGCATGGGAGTGGCGATTGCGCTCCCTGAAGATCAGAACACGCACCCTTATCAGGAAATCCTGGCGAAGCTCGCCGAAAACGGCTAAGGCTTTATACTATTTTCCATGACTCATTGTCTGGATTGTGGTTCAGAACGCGCCAGCGATCAGTGCCCGGTCTGCGGATTGACTTCCGCCGCCGCGGAACTTGTGTTTCGCCGCCGCCTGATCCGCCAGATGACCGTGTTTCTCGCCGGCTCCCTACTATTCCCGTATGTAAGCCAGATCTATCCTCCCCTGGACCTGGATGGCATGCTGGTTTTTTTCGGAGTGGTGTTTTTTGTGGCGCTGGCGCTGGCCATCGTACTAGAGAGCCGGGCACGTGCCCGCAAGGAGCTCGAAGTTCTGCGGCATCTGTTTTCGGGCCTGATACCGATTCCATTCATTCTTCTGGCGGCGCTGGTTCTGAACGGGCGTCTGGATTCGCCGAAGAACATCACGTTTCACGCGGCGGTGGTAGACAGCCGCTACCAGATGAAGGGCGTGGTGCGAGGCACGCGGCGGCTGTTCGTACCGTCATGGCGAGCAGGGCACCGGTTTGAGAGGTTGGCGGTGGACTCGGATGATTACGACCGGTTCCGCCCGGGGGATGCGGTGAACGTAGGAGTCGCGCCGGGGGCGCTTGGAATTCCCTGGTTTTACGGGGTGTATCGAAGGTCAGATCAATTTACGGGGCGTCCGGGTCAGTAGAGCGGCTCGCGATTGAGGCCAAGGGGAATCTGAAGTTCGAGGATGTGGCCGTTTTTTCCCAGGCGAAACGTCACCCGCTGCATGGAGCCGATGTTCCTTTCTTTCCATTCCACAACCTCGATCGGCTTGTCCGGAATGTCCGCATACGACCATTCGACCGAATCGCCATTCACTTTGATTTTCTGCGGATCAATATCGTAAACCTCTTCGTCTTGGATTTTCACCAGCATGTACCGTTTCCACAAGCGCACCAGCAGGACGCCTTTTTTCTCCGAGTGGTAGATGCTCCAGGTATTCGGCGCCTGATCGTTAAAGCGAACGATGGCAAATTCCACCGACTTCCAGGTTACTTTTTTCGGCGGCTCGGCTTGCGCCGCGGCCAATCCAGGCAGGAAAAGGCACACAAGCATGACGGCGAGGACGCGCGGCTTTTCGTAAATTGGGATTTTCACTTTGCGGAACCACGCGAGCGCCGCGAGCTTCCCCACGCTTGCAGCACGGAGGCGGCCTCCAACGGAACTGTTTTCATCCTGGGCATACTTGGGATCACAGAGAAGTGTACGACAGGTCTCTTGATCGGGAAAACGACGAGCATGTCTGGAGAGTGGAAAGGTCCAACATGGATCAATATTTTGAGGGTGGTCACTTGGCGCTATACTTTGGGGGTATCGGAGCACGAGGAGAGTCGGTTGATCTGCACCCCTCGTTTCCGGAGGACGGAAAGTGCTGCTTGATCTAGGCAAAGCGGTATCTTTCGCAACAAGCCTGCTTTCGCTCTGCGCTTTGCTGGATTCCGCGTTTTTTATTCCCGCCACTCGCTGGGAAGACCGCCTTGTCGCCTGTGTGGCGCGAATCGGTTTTGCCGGCTCCGTCTGCCTGATTAGCGGCTTGCTGTTTCACCTTTCGCAACCGAGGGTGCCGCTTGCGCGCACCCTGCCGGTGCGCCTGTTTCTGTGGGCGATTACGGGCTTCTCGCTTTTCTTCATGCTTGGGTGGTATTTGGACGTGTACTACATGCCGCTATTTTGGCGCAATCTTCCGCACTGAACTTTTGCACAAACTTCCACACTAACTTCCGCGTGCGACCGCGGCGGGCGCACAGGACATTCCCATCGACACTTCTTGTCGCCTACTTCAACCGACCCCCTCAGGCGTACGTGTTCAGCAGGGTACCGGACGTATCCGGTGAACCGCCGCCAATCACCGAGGCTTCGCTCAGCTGTGCCTCTGCCTTGGCGATTTTCAAGCTCGCGGTGGTGTTCTGCGGTGCCGCGGCCGGAGCCTGACCTCCCTGATCCACCAACCGCTGCAGCAGATCCGCTCCATTTGCCTGCGAGATGCCATTGACGGCCATTCAGCCTCCTTGAAGCACGCGGGGAGCGTGCATCTGCACAATCGGCAGAGGCGTGAAAAACTTTATCCCCATTAGAAAAATATTATTTTTGCCTGTGCGGCTATAATGTCCTGCGATGCCTATTCAACGCCGGCTCTCCACTAGACTCTGGGGAACGTTCAAGCGCGTCTTTCCGCGCTGCAGCATGATTTCCCAAGCCATCGCGTTCAACGTGTTTCTGGCGTTTTTCCCGACGTTGCTGCTGGCGGTTGGCCTGGCTTCCAGCTGGATTGGCAGCCGCACGGCGCTTATGGACGCCATCCGCGATTTCACGTCATTTCTTCCGCCGGGAAGCCAGAGCATCGTGGGAGACTTTTTGAGCCGCCGGGGCCCCGACGTCTGGAAATTCGCCCTGCTGGGTTGGGCGGGAAGCCTGATCGGCGGTTCGCAGGTGATGAAATTGCTGATGGAGGGCATTCACCTGATTTACGGCGACGAAGAGCGCAGCGGATTTCTGCACCGCCAACTTCGCGGACTGCTGCTGCTTTTGATCACGGTTGCACCGATTCTGATCGCGGGAATTCTGGGGGTGTTCGGCCGGCCGCTGCGCCACTGGGTTACGGGAGTAATTGGGGCGCACAACTACGTGAATGGCCTGTGGCTGGTGTTTTTTCCGTTGGTGGCCATGGTCCTGGCAATGCTGGCGCTGACGGTGATGTACTGGGTTGCGCGACCCAAGGAAGAAAGTCTCCAGCGCGTGTTGCCCGGGGCCATGTTAGCCACGCTTCTCTGGTGGTTGGTGAACGTCATCTTCGGCTTCTATGTTCGTCGCGTGCCGTACAGCCTGGTGTACGGAGGGCTTGCAGCGGTGATCGGCCTGCTGATCTGGATGCAGCTTTCCGCGATCATCGTTTTTCTGGGAGCCGCGTGGAATGCCGAAGCGGATGAAATGCGAGTGGACAATCTTGCTCGCGATCGGATGATTTTATGAAGCCTGTCCGGGTCATCAGCTACGCCGGGTATAAGGCCGACGAATCACCGCGCATTCTGCAGCTTGGAGACACTCATCTGCCCATCGCACAGATCGAAGATCGCTGGTATTCGCCCGGTGAAACTTTTTTCCGGGTGTTGACGCGAACCGGCGACCGCTACCTGCTTCGCCACGTTGAAGCGCAGGGCGTTTGGACCCTCGAAGGCTTCCGCAGCCATCGCGTTGATTGAGTAAGTTGTAGAGCGGGGAAAAGTAATACACCGCTAGCCGCTGAACTCTTTCGGTGCAAATAGATTTAGTTTTGTGAAGGCGGTCCCATTACCCAGATGTCAGGTTAGGCGGGTGGTCTCAACGGTTGACGCAACACTCGCTCGAACCGACCGTGCATTGAAAACAGAAGCTAAGATCGCTCGCTAGGGTTAAATCAGCCGGAACACTATCCTGGCTGAGATTTGATCGAGTACAGCCAAATAGACGGTTTCTTTCGGGGAACTATGGTCGAGTCAGCGCATTGGATAGCGTTGCATCGACCGTTTGAGCGCGCACGACTTATCCGGAGTTGCCGCCCTTTCAGGGGCTGAATACAGTGGGTGAGGAGATTTATGAGCGAGGCATCGTTGAGCGGCGATTAATTGTGTTCAGAGTGGCGAGGCTCTATTTAGACTGTAGAATTTCACGGCCGTTTGTTGGCTGGATGGGTCGCGCATTCATCGGGTAAATCTTGGCAAACGCAGCCACCTGCTGCGGGGAGACTGTGGCGTAGCCCTTCAGGACAAACCACGATACCCCTTCACTGCAAGGGGGAGTTGTGAGCGAGCCGGCATAAGTGAAGTAATCGCGCTCCTTAGGAAGCAAATCGCGCACCTGAATGGAAACTGAGGGGATGTCCTGAGGCTTCTCTTTCTCTGATGGAATGTTAGTCCACAGAGCATCGATTAGCGGATTCGCGCTTCCCAACTCGAAGAGGACGGCGACGACGGCCAAGTGCCCGTCGGCGTCTGCATGCACAAGATGGGCGACCAGACGGAAAGTTTTGCCGTCCACCTGCTCTTCACTCGGATGGTGAAAATGAAATTGCTTCAGAGTAAAGATTTTCTCCCCGACCGTCAGCGTGCTGCCCGGAGCATAATTCACCTGTATGGTATGCCCATTGTCAATGATATTCAGAGGGGCAGAGTGGTAGTCGAATTTGAGCGTCGGCAATTCCGCCGTTTTAGCACCTTTGATGTCGATAGGTGATTGCGTGTGACCAATCGAGCAGGCTGAGTAACTTGAATCCAAATTGCCCCACTCTTTAGGTCCCTCCTTGCCCTCATAAGTCCAGTGCGGCGGGTGAGCTTCCTGAGCAGTGGTGACGGCGGACAAGCCAGGCAGGCTCAAGATAAAAGCAACCAGAGCAATCCTGCAGCATAAACGCGAACTCATAGAATCTTAGCACCTCCTTTTCTGAGGGATGTGGTGTTTACAGCCAACCATATATGAGAATCGGTGGTGGGTTACCACTGGCAATAATGGCAGGGGTTCCTGCCAATTGCCTGTTTATCGCGGTGGCCTCATTCGGTCGAGGCAACACTCAGGTCGAATCCGACCTGCACTGAATAGAAGGGCTAAATCGCTCTCTAGAGTTAGATCAGCCGGAACACTACCCTGGCTGGGATTTCACCGAGCAGAGCCAAGCAGTTGGGACCTTCCGGTGAAGCATCGTCAAATCAACGCACTGGATGGGGTTGCATCGACCGGTTGAGCTGCCAGCCCTTACGGGAAAAGTGGGTAATGGGACCAGCTCCAATAAACAAAATCCTGTGACACGGAAAGAGTGCAGCTTCCAGGGGTGTATCAGATTTCCCGGTCCTAATAAGTTAGTCCCGCATTGCGTTGACACCCGCAAAACGCGCGGCGTATAGTCTGTGCATCCCACCCGCGCGAGGCGGCCTGTAGTGCGTCTCTGTACGCCAGTTCGAACCAGGACGCGAATGGGGGCAAGGGAAGGGATGAACCCGCGTTTGCTTGACCGGATCCCGCTGTGCCGCAGTGCGTTTTGGCTTGCCTTGTCGATTTTCCTTCCGAGCTTCGGGCCGTCGGCCCACGGTCAAGATTCCCCTCCCGCTGCCGCTTCCGTGCCGGAAACTCCGCCGCCCTCGAGCCCGCAAGAATCCGCGCCCAAACCGAAGCCCGACGCCGGCACCGAAATTTCCCAAGTGGATTCCGCGGCGACGTTCAAGCTTCGCGTCAACCTGGTGCAGGTGCGCGTGATCGTCCGCGATTCGTCCGGCAAAGCGATCGACAAGCTTACCCGCCAGGATTTTCAGCTTTACGACCAGGGCAAGCTGCAGACCATCAGCAATTTTTCTGTCGAGACTGTGCAAACCCGCCAGCAACGCGCCGCCGCCCTGGCAAAGACCCAGGAAGGCGCCTTCGACCCAGACGCCAACAAAGGAAACAACCCGCCCTCATTGCCAGAGCGATTCGTTGCCTTGGTTTTCGACGACACGCACCTCTCTATGGAGGACGCCACCTTTGTCCGCTCGCAGGCGGGCCGGTTTCTTGATTCCACGGCCCCCACCGATCGCGTGGCGATCTACACCACATCGGGACAGAACACGCTGGAATTCACCTCGGACAGACCAGCGCTGCACCGCGCGATTCTGGGAATCGTGCCCCGGCCGTTGACGCCGCAATCGATGGGCGCCGATTGCCCGGAAGTGACGCACTACATGGCCGACCAGATCGAAAATAAACATGATTCGACGGCTCTGGCAGTCGCCATTGAAGAAACCGTTCAGTGCCAATTCAGCGGGGATGAAACCAAACAGGCACTAGCGGCTGCGATCGTGCGGAGCGTCTCCCTTCGTGCGCTGCAAGCCGGAGATATGGAAAACGAGTACACCTACCGGCACATCGAGGATGTCCTTCGCCGATTGTCCAGCGTGCCTGGAGAACGCATTCTGCTGCTGGTGTCCCCGGGTTTTCTATTGACTACCACCCACCTGGAAGAATCCGGCGTGATTGACCGCGCGAACCGCGCCAATGTGGTGATCAACACGCTTGATGCACGGGGGCTTTACACGCCGGATGTGATGGGCGACATTTCCCGGCGGTCCTCGGACAGCTTTCGCACGGCGGGGTTGAAGACCATGTACCGCGTCTCTTCGCAGCAGGAAAACCAGTACGTTCTCGGCGATCTGGCTTACGGCACCGGCGGCACGTTTTTTCACAATTCCAACGATTTGCAGGGCGGCTTCCAACTCGCGGGTCTGGCTCCCGAAGTTTCGTACGTGCTGGCGTTCTCCCCGCAGAATCGGAAGATGGACGGCCAGTATCACTTGCTCCGCGTGGAGCTCGCGAAAAAGTCCAAATATTCCGTGCAGGCGCGCCGCGGCTACTTTGCTCCGCGCAAGGTGGAGGATCCCCACGAACTGGCCCGGCAGGAAATTCAGGAAGCGATTTATTCGCAGGAAGAGATCAACGAGCTTCCGCTGGATTTGCAAACCCAATATTTCAAGAGTGAGCCCGAAGGCGCGCGACTGAGCGTGGTTTCGCGTCTGGAGCTCAAAAACATGCACTTCCGGAAAGCAGAGGGCCGCAGCCTGGATGAGCTGACGCTGGCCACCGCCATCTTCGATGAAAACGGGAATTTCATCACTGGCGGCGAGAAGATCGTAAAAATGTATCTGAAGGAAACTACCTACGAGCGACTGACCCGCACAGGCTTCACCGTGAAATCCAGTTTTGCCGTCAAACCCGGGCGATATCTGATCCGCCAGGTTGTGCGTGATTCGGAAGGCTCGCAGATGGCGGCGCGCAATGGCGCCGTGGAAATTCCGTTTTAGGGAGGCAGTGATGGCAACGCAAACGATGAATGGGACGAAATATCAGGTACTGCTTGCGCTCGGTCTGTTCGCGGTTGCCGCGCTCCCCTCGCCGCTTCTCGCGCAGAATGCCGAGCCCGCCAAGCCCGAGGCTCCGGCTCAGCAACAACCCATGGCGACAACCCCGGTGATCCGCACGGAGTCTCGCGTGGTGCTTGTGGATGCCGTCGTGACCGACAAGAAAGGGAACTACGTCCACGATCTGACGCAGAAGGATTTCAAGGTTTACGAGGATGGCAAAGAGCAGGGTGTCACCAGCTTTTCCTTTGGGAACGATCCTTCAGGCCCGGTCAGCGCTCAGAAGCATTACATGATTCTCTTTTTCGACAACTCCTCGATGGCCGCGCCCGACCAAATTCAGGCTCGCGCCGCCGCTTCGAAATTTATCGCGGAGGCCGCGGCGCCCGACCAACTGATGGCCGTGGTGGATTTCGGGGGCACCCTGCTGGTGAAGCAGAATTTCACCGCCAATGCCGAACTGCTCACGGCCGCCGTCAGCGGCGTGAAGCACGCGAACATCGAAACCAACGGGCAGAGCGCGGATCAGGCAAATCCGGTGATGGTGGCTTCCTCTGGGCTGTCTTCGATCAGCAATGCCGAAGCGGATTTCGGCGCTCGCACGATGCTGCTGGCCATACGCAGCCTGGCTAAAAATCTGCGCGCCGTTCCCGGACGCAAGATGCTGATACTTTTTTCAGCCGGTTTTCCGCTGACGACGGAGAGACTTTCGGAACTTACAGCCACGATTGACGCCTGCAACAAAGCAAATGTTTCCATTTACTCGCTCGACGTCCGCGGCCTGATGGCTCCGGCGTTGCCCACGCCTACCGGATGGTTGAGCCATCCGGATCGGGCGCACTCGCTCACTGTATCGGCGCATGGCAACTCGCAGCGGCCCAAGCTGGTGCTGGCGAGTTTTTCTTCTGCGAGTGCTGCTGATCCGCAGAAGCCTGGCGGGGGCGGCGGAGCAGGTGGTGGAGGCGGTGGTCATGGCGGTGGTGGAGCAGGCGGTGGCACGGGCGGTGGAGGCACGGGCGGCGGAGGGAGAGGCGGCGGGACCGGTGGAGGAGCCGGCGGAGGTAAAGGAGGCGCGCCGGGAGGCGGTACAGGCGGCGGCAAAGGAGGCGCACCGGGAGGAACAAACGGCGGTGGGCGGCCCGTCAATTCGAACTACAACAACTATTTCAACAACCCGAACAATGCGCCGCGGACGATCCTGCCCCAGATGCCTACATCCGCCACTACCAACCAGCAGATCCTGCAATCTCTGGCTGAAGGAACGGGAGGATTTGCGATTTACAACACCAACGACCTTCTGGGAGGACTCAAACGCTTCGCGAAGGACCAGAATGAATTTTATCTGCTGGGCTACGTTCCGTCGTCGAGTCCAGAGGGCAGCTGCCACACGCTGAAAGTGAAAATGGACCACGGGGGAATGAACGTCCGGTCGCGCAGCGGTTATTGCAATGTGCGGCCCACGAACCCGCTCGATGGGAAACCCATTGTAAAACAGATGGAGTTGCAGGCGGCTGGGAATCAGCCCGGGGCGATTCACGGTTCGCTGCAGGCGCCGTTCTTTTATTCGGGGCCAAACGTAGCCCAGGTAAACCTGGCGATGGAAATTCCCGGCGACTCGCTGATCTTCAACAAGGATAAAGGCAAATATCATGCGAATGTAAACGTTCTGGGAATCGCATATAACCCGGATGGCTCGGTTGGCGCGCGGTTCAACGACACGCTGAATCTGGACTTCGAAAAGGATGAGTGGAAGGAGTTCACGAAGCAGCCGTATCGCTATCAGAACCAGTTTGACGCGGCGCCCGGGGCATACAAGCTTTCCGTGGTGCTCAGCTCCGGAGGAGATGGCTTTGCGAAGTTTGAAATGCCGTTGAAGATTGACGCTTACGACGGGAAGAAGTTCACACTGGGCGGCGTCGTTCTTTCCAAAACCATTCAGTCGGTCGACCAGATCCCCTCGGATGTGGATGCCACGCTGCTTGAGGACCGTACGCCCATGATCGTCAAAGGAATGCAGATCACGCCTGCAGCGAATTATTCGTTTAAGCAATCGGACAACGTGGTGATTTATTCGCAGGTCTACGAGCCGCTGCTCAAGTCCGATGCGCCTCCGCGGGTCGTCGCGGGTTACTCCATCATGGATGCGTCCAATAAACAGGTGTTCTTTTCCGGGCCAATCCCCTTGGAGGAGTACGTCCAGAAGGGCAACGCCGTTGTTCCTTTCGGCCTGATGGTTAAAGTAAAGGATCTTCCGCCGGGGAATTACCGGCTGGTGCTTCAGGCCGCCGACGGCGCTCACAACCAGGCGCCGAACCGCGAGGCGCAGTTCAGCGTCGCCAATAATTAGCGCGTGATGCGCGCTAGCTGCGGCCTCCCTCGTTTGCAGGCCGAACCGAGGCTATTGGGCTGAATCTAGAGACCGGGCAATCCTTAAAGCAGCCCTCCGGCCCCTCTTTCCTTAAGCACACTTGCCTTTGCCGGCAGCAACTTTCGCGCTCGCCGGGGGTTAATCTAATCGTTATGGAAGAGTCTCCGCGCTGCCTTTCCAAACCAGCTTTGGCTGGCGCCCGCGTGCCCGTCTGCCTTTCGCCCCGCGCTCTTCTCGCCTGCTTTCTTTCCATTAGTACTTTCCTTTCGGTGGGAATCGACCCGCCGGCCGCGACCGCCGCCGAGAAAAAGCCCAAGCAGGATCCGATACTCAGGGGCCTTCCTATAACCGAGCTCACCGCGGACGAAGCCATGCTTCACGCACTGAACCGCCTTGCCTACGGCCCGCGCCCCGGGGACATCGAACGGATCAAGCAAATCGGCCTGGCGAAATGGATCGAGCAGCAGCTGAATCCCAATTCCATTAACGACTCTTCTGTCGAAGCGCGCCTGGAAATCTATCCGACGCTCAAGATGCACACCCCGCAACTCCTGGCCGAATATCCGAATCCCAAGCAAACCGCCAAGCAGGAATTGAAAGCTCAGAATCAGAATGCGAGTTCGAACCAGCAGCCCGGCGCTGCTGCTGCCAAGGTGATTGCGCAGGAAATGGACTCCACCTCGACTGCTGAGAAAACTGGCGATTCTTCGGGCGCCACGATGGCGGCGCCCGCCGGGGACGCGCCTTCACCGATGAAGCTCAATCCGCCCACGCGCGGGGCTTCGCAGAAAGATCCGCTGGGAATGGATCCGAACGCAGTTCCCCGGGCAATCTCCGACGACAGCAAGCGCCCACAGCGCGTCGTGGAAGAACTCGCGATGGCCAAAACGCTTCGGGCGATTTATAGCGAACGCCAATTGCAACAGGTAATGGATGATTTCTGGTTCAACCACTTCAATGTTTTCACGGGTAAGGGTGAAGTGAAGTGGTATCTCACATCGTACGAACGCGACGTGATTCAGCCACACGCTTTCGGCAAGTTCCGAGACCTGGTAACCGCCACGGCGCAAAGCCCGGCGATGCTTTTTTATCTGGATAATTTCTTGAGTGCCGACCCCAATGCCGCGCAGCGCCTGGCCGCCGAACGGGCAGCGCGCCAGCAGATGCGCCGCAGGCCATACGGCTATCCGCCGCACCCGCCGCAGCAGCAGGGGCAGAACAAGAAACCTCAGCAGCGCGGGCTGAACGAAAATTACGGCAGGGAATTGATGGAGCTTCACACCCTTGGAGTAGACGGCGGCTACACGCAGAAAGATGTCACCGAAGTGGCGCGCGCCTTCACCGGGTGGACCATCGACAAGCCGCGAGAGCATCCGCAGTTTAAATTTGACGAGCGCTTGCACGACCCCGATCCGAAACTGGTGCTCGGCAAAAAGATCCATGCCGGCGGGATGAAGGATGGCGAGGAAGTGATCACGCTGCTTGCGAAGAATCCCAGCACGGCCCGGTTTATTTCCACCAAGCTGGCGCGCCGGTTTGTTTCGGATACGCCGCCGCTCGCGCTGGTGGATCGCATGGCCAAGGCATTTCAGAAATCCGACGGGGATATCCGCGAAGTGTTGCGGACGATGATTTATTCACCAGAATTCTGGTCGCGCGACGCGGTCCGCGCCAAGGTGAAGACGCCGTTCGAGCTTGTGGTCAGTTCCGTGCGCGCCCTTGGCACCGAGGTGGATACACCGATGCCGCTGGTCGGCTGGGTTGGCCGGATTGGCGAACCGCTTTACCAGTGCCAGCCGCCAACCGGCTACTCCGACAAAGCGGAAACCTGGGTCAACACCGGTTCGCTGCTGAATCGCCTGAATTTCTCGCTGGCGCTTGCCGGAAATAAAGTGCGCGGCTCGCGCAGCGACGTAAGTGCCCTGCTGGGCGGCGACTCGGCAAGCGATCCGAAATCCGCTCTCGATCGCGCTGTGCAGGTTTTTCTTGGAGGACAAGCAGCGCCTAACACTGTAGACACGCTGCAAAAACAACTGGAGAATCCGCAGGTCGTCCAAGCGAAATTGGATGACCCGGTGAAGCAGGCTGATCTTGGCGTGGTAACCGGCTTAGTACTCGGCGCTCCGGAGTTCCAGCGCCGCTGATGCAGGGTCCGCCGGCTGCGGTGGGCTGCTCTTGAGGTGACGACATGAATGACCACTGCTGCGAGGGCAAACGCCCCGCAAAATTTTCCCGCCGCTACTTCATGAAGCAGGGAGGCATTGCTCTCGCCGGCCTGAGCACCATGCCTGCGTTTCTCCAGCGCGCAGTTGCTTCCACTCCCTCCGCGGGGAAGAAACAACTCGTCGTGCTTTTCCAACGCGGCGCCGCGGATGGTCTGAATATTGTGGTTCCCTTCGGCGAACCGAACTACTATCGTTTGCGGCCGAGTATCGCGATTCCCCAGCCAACGCGTGGCGGAGGCGATGCCGCAATCGATCTTGACGGATTCTTCGGGCTTCACCCCGCGCTTGCTTCCTTCGCGCAGCTTTTTCAGAAGAATCAGCTCGCCATC